>DITY01000253.1 GCA_002422955.1 Planctomycetaceae bacterium UBA6172 | reverse complement strand
CTCATGCTCTCCTCTCTTCCTCTGCAATTCTGCAAAGGTCATCGAATGATATTCGCAGATCGCACGTATCGCGAATGCTCTGTCGCAGCCGCTCGATCTCTTCGCGTCTCTGCTGCGATTCGCGGATCGCGTTGACGGCTGCGGCCTGGGCTTCGGCGTGCTTGGATCGCAGGGACTGGATTTCCGCCTCTAACAGCCGCACCTCTGCGAATGCGTCCTCGAAGCGTACCCAGCGGCCGCTATCGTGCGGCTGCCAGGTGCCGCGGTACTGATACCATCGCTGCAATGTCATGCTCCCCTCGCTTTCTCGGCGGCCATTGCCGCGTCAATCATCGCCCGAAACGCCCTGATCCTGTCCTCGTTGGTGCCTTCAATATCGAGACTGTCGTTTTCCTCTCCAATCCGCTCGCGGATCGCATCACCGAGAAAGCACCAAAAGTCATCCAGTAGCACCGAGAAGCCTTCGACAACAGGCCCGCAATCTACACCATCGCCAGCCAGCCATGCAAACCGTCGGTCGTCGGCTTCAACAATCGCCCGTAGTCGCTCGATTTCGTCGTGCGCGCATCCCCAGCAATACAGCCGTTCAGAGTCGCCCCATTCACACCCGTCATCCAAGCTCATCGACTGGTGACATTTGCAGCACTCTACTGGCTCTCGGTCGTCGCTCATGGCTTCCTCGCTTTCTCCGCGGCCTCAATTACAACATGTCGCATGGTGCGTCGCCTCGCTCCCGCACCACGCAAACACGCCGTCCGGCGTCTGGCGATCGCGACCTGTCGTTCCAAGTTTGGGTTGCTCGCCTCGCCGACGAGCGTGGAGGCGTTGCAATGCCGCAGTGACAGCAGCACCTCCAGTAGTCGCCGTCATAGCTCTCTACTCTGCTGTTTGGGTGCCCACATTTCGGGCATGGTTTAATTTTCACTTTCCCCTCGCTTTCTCGGCAGTTCCTGGCTGCAACGCCTCGACCGCTCTGATATATGCCTCGGCGTAATCGTCGTCGCTCGGCTCGCATCGACCATCTTCCGTGCCAGCGATACACGCCAGGGCGTGCAAGTCGCTTTCTCCAAGTTCATCGCACTCTGTCCCAGCAACTACCAATGCCGCGTGTTGTCGGTCAATGATGGCCTGTAGTAGCTCGATATTGTCCGCTGCCTGCGTCAGCGCGTCCGAGCAGTCGCGGAGAATCGGCTTGTGGGATTCCGGCGCTGTGTCCCAGGCGTCAGATGCGCCGTCCGCGACGATGCGCAGGTCGTATTTCGTGCTCATGGATTCCTCGCTTTCTCAGCGGCCTCGCGGGTGGAGTAGCAGTATCGCCACACGCCACCAATGCCGACTGCCTGCACCTCAGCGTCCGATATTTCACGACCAGCAATCAGTGCCCACACCGTCATTCCTGGATAGATCGGCACCCCGTCCGCCGTCTTCGGCAGCCGATGAACGATGGCCTGCAGTTTCTCGACGACGGAATTCAACCGCTCGACTTCCGCGCACAGCTCCAGCACGGTTTCGTTGTCGCAATACCAAACGTCCAGATTCTCCCGGATGTCTTCCAGTGTTCTCTTCATTCGATTGCCTCTATCGTCACTGTTACGCCGGGCACCCGCCCAGGCTCGCCAACCCACTTCGCCACGTACAGGATCGCCACCTGGCTGTCGTCGTTCCAGGCCAGCCCATTCAGAGCGTCCAAGACCGCCTTTGCCAGATTGTCCGCGTCCGGCTTCCCGGCCTTCGGGTACGGAGGATTCTCGCCGCGTTTCCGTGTCTTGCTGGCCGGCCGCGGGAAAACGAAGACAAGCCGGACCTCCATCGGTCGCGTCACGTTCCAGCCGTCGGGTCGCTTCCATGCGAATGCCTGTCGGATCTCGTGCTTGAATTGCTGGACCGGGTGATTGGTCGGCAGGTAGTTGCGGACGTGGCCCGCAATGACGGCGTGCCGCTGTCTCGGCTGGGCAACCGGAATGCAATCCACGCGGAACGCCACGATGCCATTTCCCGCCCCGCCGTGCCCCGCTGGCGCGTCCGACGGGGCTTGCAGGTCCTGGGAGTCCTGCGGCGCGTAGTCGCTCGGCAGGCGGGCCGTGACGCCTGATTTCAGACCTGGGTAATTGCGGATGCTCATGTCAGTCTCGGTTTAATCGGGACATGCCTTCGTCTTCGGCAACCGGCTCGTACTGTGCGTTCATCCGGTCAATGGCAGCAATCAGCCCCGCTAAATGCTCCGCATCCATGCACGTCACCTCAGCCCGAGTCTTGCAAAGCACTGGATCACGCTCGAACTCGAAATACTCCCGAGTCCACTTCGACGACTTCCACTCATCCCGACGCTTGCGGGTCGTGTTCGTCGCGTCAAGAACAACCGTTGCGTGCCCGGCAAGGAACAACGCCTTGACCATGCACTTTGCGATTGCCCATACGAACGGCTCGGATTCTGGGATAAACGGCTTTCCGTGCAAGGCAAGGCGGATCGAATCCGGGTTGACGATCGGGCACTCCTGCATCCGTGCCCAAGTACTTTTTCCAGATTGCGGAAGCCCCACGGTCAGAATCAGCGTTGGCATTGGATTTGAACTCCTGCGTGTTTGAGAATTAGCATGGCGAACTGGATAGCCTGATCCTTCGGGAACCCGAGCCATGCAACCGGCTTCCCGAAGTCAATACGAACGTCATCACCATAGTTGGCAACCTGCAATCGCAGGTCGCCTTCGTCGTCGTCGCCAGACTTGCCGTCTGAGTACGTTCCCTGTCCGCCAAGCGGTTGACCGGAGCACAACGCCCGCACTTCTGCCAGGGCGCGGTCATAATCGTACACGTCGTCTCGCATCGGCCGGCATATAACGGCCCGATCATCGACGTAGGCGGCGGCTAGAGGCTTTCCTTGACCACACCAGATACCGACTGATGGGAACTTGTGCGAAGCCAGCCAGTCATGAATGCGCTGGCCGAGGTCACAAACTGAATGACTGGAGTTCACTTCCGCGTTCATTCTCGTTGTGAAGATCACGACATCTGCGAATTCATTAACGGCAGCGACAAACGCTTGTGCCCCTGGAATCGGATCGCCGATGTGTTCCACGCCGCGCCAGCGGTCATACCGAGCGAGCGTTGCGTCAAGGTCAATGCAGACGGTCTTTCGTTTCATGTTTCACTCCTTGCCCGGCGGGCGGGCCGTGACGCCGGTTATCAGGTTTGGGATTCGCATGTCAACTCCCTGCCAAGTTCTCGAATTGCGCGGAACATTAGGACGGCGTTTTCGTAGCACCATGCGTTGCCGACCATTCGCGACAGAGCTTTGTTAGCTCGTCTGCGTACTCGTCGGGAAAGCCCATCAGTTGCATTGACCATCTCGCGTTCAAAGATCCGTGGCCTTTCCCATTCGGCTGCCCGTCCGCCTCTAGGACTTGGCCAGCGAGTAATAATTCGTTCGACCGACTCCCACCACGCGTCCTGTGACCTCCCATCGACTGACAGGCTTCTGGAGTGGCCCAGTATCCACACCCGTCGTCGAATCTGCGGGGCTCCAACCTCGTCAGCACCAACCACGAACGCCCATGCGGAGTAATCGAGTGCTTCCATGTCATTGAGCACTTTGTCAGCGCCTCGGCTTCGCAAAGCAGGTACGTTTTCAACCAAGAGAAAACGGGGTCGAACTTCTCGAATAATTCTGGCGAACTCGAACCAGAGACCCGACCGCGTTGGGTTTTCTTCCGTGCCAAGTCCTTCTCCTTTGCTTGCGGTGGATACGTCCTGGCATGGAAATCCACCTGAGATGATGTCGATAGTCCCCAAATCCGCAAGCGATTCCGCCGTCACGTCCCGCACGTCGCGGAACAGCCTTGCGTCAGGCCACAGCCGCTCCAGGCAGTAGCAGCACGCCGGATCGTTCTCGGCATGGGCCACCGTCACGATGCCCGCCGCCCGAGCTGCAAGAGTGCCGATGCCTGAGCCGCTGAACAGCGACAGGTGTTTCCAGTCGCCCGGCAGGCGGGCCGTGACTCCGGATTTCAACCCTGGATAACCGCGGATGCTCATAATTGTTACCTGATTTGCCTTTCCCAACGCTGCTTGTCGCTTACGACCTGCGGATGCCGTCGCGTGCTTGGCGTGTTGACGTATCCGTCAATCGCAGCGGCTCGTTGTTTGGCACTTCTCGGGGGCCGCCTTTTTCGAGTTCCCCACGGCGAGAATTTTGTGAGACTGGTTGCCGTCCATCCCGCTGCTTTGTAAATCGTCCCGGCGTGCACTGCTGTTGCCTGATAGCTAATCAGCCGCTCGCATTGCGGGAAGCGCACTTTCAACAGCCGTGCCATGATTGCCAACATTCGCGATGCCGTGTTTTTCGGCGCGTCTGGTGCAATCGCTAGTCGTCTCAGTTCGATCGTTTTGCCGTCGTCAACAGTCTGATTCACCGGACTTGACCAGATCGCAACCGCATAAATCAGGTTGTCGAAATAGGCACAGTAGCAGACAGCCATGCCACGCTTGCCGCTTCCCTTGTCCATTTCAGGCAGCACGGAATGCCAGGCTGCATTTAGCTTCGCAGCCGTTTCAAAGTCGAGCGTGTCTACGACCAACGAAAGCGCCGAGGTCGGAGTTGAACCGCCTTCACCAGCTTGGAATAGCGGGTGCATCACCCTAATGCTTTCGGCGCGATTCATGTTACTCACTCCTTGCCAGACAGGCGGGCCGTGACGCCGGTTACTAGGTTCGGGATTTTCACGCCTCACCCCCTCTCGACTTCTCGCCGTCGGCACGGAGTTCGTCCCGCTGCCGCCGCAGGTCATCTGCCTCGATCTTCCGAGCGGCGGCCTGCTGCCGTGCGTCGTGTAGGGCGGTTTCGAGTTTCAGCGCGGCGTCGGACCATGCGGCGAGCAGTTGGTGGAGTACGACAGTTTTCTCGTCGTCAGGCTCAAGTGCTTTGCAGGTCACGCTGAACCCTGCGATGCGGGCGGATAGGGGTTCCTGATCCATCGACTTAATTCCCAGATCCATTAAAACTCTCCTTCGTTGTAAGCGGCGAATGCGGGTCACTTGCCTTGGCGATCGGCTTTGCGATAGCTGGGCCAGTCGCAGGCGATCTCAAACGTCTTGATTCGGCAGTCCTGGTAACGCGAGCCTCGCATCCGGACGTAATCACGCCAGAGGTGGTCCTGCTTGGATGCAACCCATTGACGCTCGCGGCGCTCGTCCTCCTCGGCATCGCGCTTCCGCTTTTCTTCCATCGCTTTGTGCTCGGCCAGCGTCCTCCTCGTGCAAGCCGACGGCTTCATAGGTCGCGCCGCATCTC
>DITY01000335.1 GCA_002422955.1 Planctomycetaceae bacterium UBA6172 | reverse complement strand
GCCAGTTAGCGACGGATCGTGACGCTTGAGCCTTGGCCGAGGATCCCGAACAGGTCGTTGGCATCGGAGCTTCGCAGGCTGATGCAACCGACGCGGCTCGGCTGCGACGGATCGGGGCTGCCGTGGATGCAGAGCTGCTTGCCCAAGCTGATCCAGACGTTGCCGTACGGATTGCGGGGATCTTCCGGCGGGATCGGCGAGCCGTCTCGGTCATAGAACGTCTGCGAGGTCTGCTTATCGATCACGCTGAAGCTCCCTTCCTGCGGGGCTGGTTCCGCGCCGACCTGAATCGGGAAGCGACCGGCATACAGCTCCCCGAGGAAAATCGTCAATTCGTTTCGCGCCAGGTCGACTTCGGCGCGGAAGGGGCCGCGGACGACTTTCAGCTCCGTGCCCGGCAAGACGGTGACGGGATCTTCGATGGCATTGATGTTGGCGAGCAATTGCCAGGGCAATTCGTAACGCGAGGCGACTTCCATCAGCGTTTCGGTGGGGCCGACGCGGTGCGGCGTTTCGAGCAGATGACGCCGCGAATAGATCACGATCGCGGCCAGCGGATCGAGCCGACTCAGCAGCGCCGATCGCTCCGGCTCGGTCAGCTCGGGGGAGTGATAGAACAGGCTGAGCGTCGCCAACGCCTCGGCCGGTTGCTCGGCGGCGAACTGCCGGTCAGCGGCTTGAATCGCGTTGGCCAACCCCAAGCTTCCGGAGCCGATTTCGCCGGCGGCGGGCGAACCTTGAGCGGCGCCGGTGGGTAGCGTATTCGGCAAGGTCAGGCCGGGGGCGCCGAGGCTCTCGGCCGCGGGTGGCCCGCCATGGCTCTCCGGGTTCCAGCTGGCCGCGTCGACTGCCGAGCCCAAATCGACCGTGCGAGGATCGGGCAGGCTCAGGCCCGAAGTTCCGGTATTGGGATAGTTTTGAGTGAAATCGGGAGCGACGACGGCAGTGGCGGCATCCGGCTTGGGCAGCGCCAGGCTGGGGGAGGCGCCCAGCGAAGCGATTGCCGTGGCCGTCGGCGCTGCACTCGGGTCGCTACCCAAGCCGCCGGGCGAGTCGGAAAAGGTGAACTGCGGTGCTGCGTCGGGACTTGCCGTGGTCTCGCCTAGGCTCAACGGGTCGGGCAGGCCCTCTTCAATTCCCAATTCGCCGAAGCCATCGGACTCTTCGATCAGCTTCGAGATCCCATCGGGGAGGGGTTCGGGCGGGACGGTGAACGAGACATAGCAGCCATAGGCGACCGTCATCATCAACAGGGCCACAATTGCCGTTTTTAGCGTCTGCACGCGTGGGTTCCTCCCAGAAAGACAGTGCCTAATCATTAGGCTTTGCGATTTTGGCTCAAGCCGCCATCGAGGGTCATACTCCAAGCACCGCGTCCATATCCAGAGCGATTGGGCGAGAAAGTGATCACGCCACCTTCGCTTTGCGGCATCTCTTGCAAGGACGCTCTTTCCGGTGCATAAACAAGGGGTCAACGCACCCCCCGAGGAAACCGACGATGGACGCGACACTGACCTGGCCCAAAGCGCTACTGGCCGTCATCGCTTGCGTGCTGCTTTACGCTTGGCTGTTCGGGTTCCCGGCGGCCGACGGGCCCCAGCCGGAACGCACCCCGGCGGCTCCCGCGGCGGTTCAGCCCGAAACGCCCCCAGCAGACCCGGGTCCGTCAACGCCGCCGGCTGACCCAGCCTAAGCAGCGGCCTCCGCCCGCAATCGCGTTGCGAGCGGGTGCTGGCCCGATTAGCGGGGGCTCATCGCGATCGCAGGCGCGCGGAGCCTGAGGGAGCCNNTTACACATCCGCTTGATCCAACAGATCGATCAGGTTGTCGAGCTGATCGGGAGCGGATTTCGTTTTTTCACGGTCACGGTTGCGGGTGTCGGGCATGCCGACGGCCTGCCGTCCGACCAACAACAATTGTTCGTCCCGTTCCCGAGCCGCGACGGCGACCGGGTCAGCCGTCTGGTCGGGGGCACCGAACAACAGGGACAGGTCGATCTTGAAGCCTTCGTCCCCTTCGACCGGGGCACCGGCGATCGCCGGCGCCTTGTGCTGGGGGAAAATGATCGCGCCCGCCGGACAGACGCGACTGCAGGCGGGACATCCCTTGCGGCAATTATCGGGCTGCTCGACCAAAATCGTTTCCGCGCCGTCGATCCCGTAGACGCCGAACAGGCAGAAATCGATGCATTCCATGCAATTCGTGCAACGGCTGTAGTCGATCACCGGGTACCACCGCCGGGTGACCGTTTCGTCCAGCCGCAGCGGCGATCGCACGCCATCGCCAGGCCCCCAGGCGCCTGCGAGCGATCCGATCGCGGGGGCCGATTCGGTCTCGGCCTGACGGTTGGCCGTCTCGGCGATCCGCAAGACTTCCACCGCCAACTTGTCGGCATCGGCCGCCCGCATGTCGAGACAGTGGATCGTCCGCCCTTGGCGGGGGAACAGTTCGCTGACCCGCGGTTCCGATTCAGCGGTCGCCGCCGCTTCATCGTCCTCATCTTCCGGTTCGGGGTCAAACGCCGTTTCACCGACCTGGCCGCGAACATCGAGCCGATCGAGGAGCCAGTGCGCGGCGCGTGGGAACAGCCAGGAACAGACGATCAGATCCCCTTCGATCGCGCGAAGCGTACGGATCGATTCGTCCGTCCCCTTGAGGTCATACAGGTGCGGCAGATCGAGCACCGTCACGCCGGCCAAACGGCTCGCGGCCTTGACGATCGCGGCTTCGACATCTCGCTTCTCGGGATTCCGCGACTGCCCGCGTGACATCACGATCGTCAACGCGGTGGGAGCGACTGGCAGGATCATCGTGCAAGGAAATCCATGTGGTCGGGGAGGGGAACCGGAAGGGACGAT
This sequence comes from Planctomycetaceae bacterium UBA6172, assembly GCA_002422955.1. Taxonomy (GTDB): domain Bacteria; phylum Planctomycetota; class Planctomycetia; order Pirellulales; family Pirellulaceae; genus UBA6163. Next base: position 6,585 of record DITY01000335.1, on the reverse strand, counting down.
CAAGCGGCCGGCAATCTCCGAACGCTAACACACCCGGAGGGGGATGGCATTCGCAGAGACCGGCCCCGTTCAGCGTCTGGCATGCGGTAGCAGCCGGTGCGGCTACCGGCTACCAGTTTAACGGGTTTTTCCAGCGATGCAGTAAGGAACCGAGCTCGGCATCGATCACCAGGCTGCCGTCGAGCGAAATTCGCACCCGATCGTTGGCTTCGACCTGTCCGATTTTCCTCAATGGCACCGTTCCCTCGGCGAACAGCTTGGCGACGGCCGCCTCCTGTTCCGGGGCGACTTCGAGCAAGAATCGCGTGTTCGATTCGGCGAATAATTTCGCGGCCGAAGACAGCCCGCTCGGCTCCCCGGCGACCGCCGACGCATCGATCGAGACCCCCAGTCGGCCCGCCATCGCCATCTCGGCGGCGGCCAGAGCCAATCCCCCTTCGCTCAAGTCATGCACGCTGCGGAGCAACCGTCCCGCGATCGCTTGATGGACGGTCGTGAAGGTCCGCTTGGCCATGACGACATCGACCTGGGGGACCTGCCCGCCGGTCTGGCCGGTCACCAACCCGTAATGCGAACCGCCGAGTTCTTCATGCGTGTCGCCGACCAGATACAGCAGGTTGCCGGCCCGCTTCAAATCCATCGTGACGGCCAAAGAAATGTCGTCGATCTGGCCCAGCGCGCTGATCAGCAGGCTCGGCGGGATCGCGATCGAACGCTTTTCTCCCGACTCGTCAAAGTAGCTGAATTCGTTGTTCAGGCTATCTTTGCCGCTGATGAAGGGGGTGCCGAGCGCCACGGCGACGTCTTGGCAGGCGATCGCCGCGCGGACGAGTGACCCGAGCGTTTCGGGACGATCGGTGTAGCCCCAGCAGAAGTTATCGAGGATCGCGATCGTCGCCGGATCGGCACCGACCGCCACCGCGTTTCGAACCGCCTCGTCGATCGCCGACGCGGCCATGTGGTAGGTGTCGAAGTCGCCGAAGTGCGGGTTCATGCCGCAAGCGACCACCAAGCCGCGGTGGGAATCCAACAACGGACGAACCACCGCCGCGTCGCTCGGCCCGTCGCACTGGGGGCCGACCAGCGGCTTGACGACGCTGCCGCCTTGCACCTCATGGTCGTATTGGCGGATGACCCAGTGCTTGCTGGCGACGTTGAGCGAACCGAGGATGTCCGCCAGGATCCGATTCCCTTCCTGGAGATCGAGCGGCGGGGCGACCAGCGGCCGAGGGGCGGGCGGAGTGTAGACCGCATCGCGAACCACCGGCGGTCGGCCTTCGTGCAGATAGCTCATCGCCAATCGCCCGACGGCCTGGCCGTGGTAGGTCAGCAACAGATCGCCGGTGGCGACGAAGCGTCCGATCGCGGCGGCTTCGACCCCTTCGCTTTCGCACAACTCGCGGAGGGTATCCCATTTTTCGGGAGCCACGGCCAGCACCATCCGCTCCTGCGCTTCGCTGATCCAGATCTCGGTGTAGCTCAGGCCGTCGTACTTGAGCGGGCACTTTTCGAGCCAGACTTCGGCACCCAGCTCCTCGCCCATTTCGCCGACGGCGCTGGAAAAGCCGCCCGCCCCGCAATCGGTGACGGCTCGGTACAAGCCGCGGTCACGGGCTTGCAACAGCACGTCCATCACCATCTTTTCGGTGATCGCGTTGCCGATCTGCACCGCCCCACCGGATAACGATTCCGATTCGCTGGTCAGCTCCGCCGAGGAGAACGTCGCCCCGTGAATCCCGTCGCGGCCGGTGCGGCCCCCCAGGGCGACGATCAGGTCACCGTCCTCGACGTGCTTGTTCTCCATGCCGACCGGCAGCATCGCGACATTGCCGCAATAGACCAGCGGATTGCCGAGGTACCGGGGGTCGAAGTAGATCGCGCCGTTGACGGTCGGAATCCCCATCCGATTGCCGTAATCGCGAACCCCGGCGACGACGCCGTTGATTACCCGCCGCGGATGCAGCACCCCCGGCGGCAGGCTCTCGGCCGGCGTGTCGGGCGGGGCGAAACAGAAGACGTCGGTGTTGCAGACCGGCTTGGCGCCCAGGCCGGTACCGAGCGGGTCGCGGATCACGCCCCCCAAGCCGGTATTCGCCCCGCCGTAGGGCTCGAGTGCCGAGGGGTGATTGTGCGTCTCGACCTTGAAACAGACGTGGTACTGGTCATCGAACTTCACCACCCCCGCGTTGTCCTTGAAGACGCTGACACAGCGGTCCGCATCCCCCGCCTCGGCGCGGATCTGCTGGGTGGCGGCGAAGATCGTCTGCTTGAGCATGTTGGTGTAGTGCCGCTCGTCGCCTCCCGGCACGCCGTCGGCCGAGGGGCCGCGGTAATGGATTCGGCCAGCGAGCGTTTTATGGCTGCAATGTTCCGACCATGTCTGCGCGATCGTCTCCAGCTCGATGTCGGTGGGGTCGCGATCCAGCGCCACGAAGTGATCGCGGATCGTCCGCATCTCGACCAGCGTCAGATAGAATTGTCCTTCCTTGGACAGGCGCGTCAGCCCGTCGTCGTCGAGCCCACGGATCGGCACGATGACGAGCGCGAACTCGTAATGGCCTTCGGATCGCAGCTGCCGGAGTTCCAGCGGCCCGACCACGACCTGTTCGACCGAGTCGTTGGACAAGGCCTTGCGGCAGATCGCCGCCAAACGCTCGTCTGGCAATTCGGGCAGCCAATACTTCCGCAGCGTGCGGATCGCCGCCACGTCCCAGCCACCATCACGGGCCGCGGCCGCGGCGCTTTGGGCGACCGGGTCCATCACGCCCGGCTTGGGCATCACGTGTACCAAGGTCGGATTGTCGCCCGGCGGTTCGGCCAAGGCGTCATCACCGGTCGGCGCGACGACGACCCGTTCGGTCACGCGATCGCTGAGCAGGGTTCGCGCCAGGCGGTCGACTTCGCTCGCAGGCAGGTCGCCTTCGACGAGAAAACCTCGCGCGAAATCGACTTCGACCGCGTCACCCAAACCGAGTTCGCGGATCAGTTCGGCGACCCGCAGGCCGTCTCGATCGAGGAAGCCATCGGCCGGATAAATGTCGATTTGCCAGAGCGGCATCGGTTAGCCCCGTGAAGTGTCGGTACTGCGTCGCGTGCGCTCGGCACGCCTGTGGAAAAATGAGCCGAGACGCCAGCGAGGTAGACGAATTTCCCCGCATCGTGGGGAAATCGCGGGCCTCGTTGACCCGCCGCGTTACAACTGCCGGATTTGGCAGACTGCTCAACGGCGATGGTAAGGGCGCGGACCGGTTTTGGCGAGATACCGGCCCCCCGCTTCGCCGATTACTTGCGCCGCCCGCTGTTATGGCCCGATAAATCGTCGCCGCCGAGCGACGAGGCGAGGATTTCGTCGGTGCTCTCGGGATCGATCCGCCGACAGGCGTGGGTCAGCGCTTCGGCCAGGTCATCGAGCTGGTATTCCCAGGTCTCGACCGTGGTTTCCAGCGGCGGGATGTTGGCCATTTCGTCCAGCAGCAGGATCAGCCGCAGCAGATGCCGGAACAGGATCCCCTCTTCCTTCTGCAACCCGCGGCTGGTGACATACTTGTTGAAATCGAAGCCGAACTCGCGAAGTTCACCGGCGATCCATACCGGCTGGATACTGACGTCGTGGACCGAGGGGTAATCGACCTGGAACAGCCGATGGATCTTGTCGCCCAACGTCAGCGGCCGGACCGGGGGCTGGTCGTCGAACACCCGACCAAAACCGCGATCGACCGCCGTCTCTTCCAAGTCCTTGGGGCCCACCGCACCGAGCTCGGCGGCGGTGGCGAGGCCGAGTTGCAACAGCCGCGGATCGAGCCGCAATTGGGCCAGCGTTCCGGCCGGCATCTCGTCGTAACGCGGGACCCGGACCGATCGCGCGACGCTGCCGGGCACTTCCAGCACGCTCTCGAACGCCAGGATTCGCTCTTCGGGATCGGCGATCGCCAATTGATCGGCCATGTAGACGCCGTACAGCGGGTGGACGCTGCGGATTTGCACCAGCCAGGGCAAGCGTTCGGTCGGGTGGGCGAATTCGGGCCGATAGTCGTCGATTTCATAGTCGGCCGAAGCGGTCGCTTCCGCTGCCCGCTCGTCATTCGCCGAACCGCTGGCCGCCGCGACCGAGTCGCCTCGCGCGGCCGCCTGCGCCGCTTCTTCTTTCCGCTTGTTCGCCAGCAGATCGCCGAACAGGCCTTCTGGTGCTGGGGCTGGCGCGCCGGGCGGTTGACCTTCCGCCGGCTTGGTGACACCGCTCGCCTTGAACTTGGGCCGCGGCTCCAAGGTGATGTATCCGGCGGTCCAGAGCGTGATCAGCATCCGGTTGAGATCGCGACGGGCTTCCTCGAGCGACTTGGGGTCGAGCAATCGCCGTCCGACCAGATCACGGATCGGCTGCACTTCGGGGCAGCGGAGCAGCAGATAGGCCAGCAACCGCCACGGCAATCGGCCGCGGCTGGCCAATTTCGCCGACGGGGCTTCGCGGAGCGCTTCGAACTGGGACTGGGTCCAGTACTGCTCATCGGTCCGCCGCGTGGGCTTTTTTTTCTTGAGCGCCTTCTTGGCCTTCATCAGCCCCGGGTCCTTGGTGTCCTCGGGGATCTGATCGTACTTTTCTCGCCACCGTTTGATCTTCACGTCGTCTTCGTGGGCCAACGCGTAGACATAGCCTTGGGTGTCGAATTGGGGACGTCCGGCACGGCCAAAGATTTGGTGGGCGGTGGCCGCTTCGACGACTTTCTTTTTCCCCGTCGGCCCCTTCAGCAGGCTCGGCAACACCACGCTGCGGGCTGGCAGGTTGATGCCCGCGGCCAGCGTTTCGGTGCAGACGCAGACGCTCAGCCATTTCCGCTGAAACAATTCCTCGACCATTCGCCGATACCGCGGCAGGATCCCGGCATGGTGAACCCCGATGCCACGCATCAGGATCTGTTTCAGCTTCGGCCCGGCCCCCTCGGACATCTCGGCGGCGTTGAGGTAATCGGCCAGCTCCGCCTGCCGCGCCTTGTCAACCAAGCTCTTGCCGCGGAGCATTTCCGCCGTGGTCCAGCAGATCGAGCGGTTGAAGCAAAAGACCAGCGCTGGCGTGCGACGGTCGATTTCATCGCCGGCCGCGATCTTCTCGCAAAAGTCGGGCAGCAGATCGTCCTCCACCCATTCGAACTGCAGCGGCACCTTGCGTTCGGTCCCCTGCACCAGAGTCAATCGCCGACCGTGCGCGCGGAACAACCAGGAGGTGAACTCGACCGAATTGCCGACGGTGGCGCTTAACAACAACGTGCGGACCTTGGGCGGCAGCAGCCCGAGCGTCAATTCCCAGACCACGCCCCGTTCCGGATCGTTGAACGAATGGAACTCGTCCATCACCACGGCCGACACGCGATCCATGTCGTAGGCTTCACGGTTCAGCAGCCGATTGAGCAGGATTTCGGCGACGACCACCAAGACCGGTGCCTGCGGGTTGACCGTACGGTTGCCGGTCACCAAGCCGATCGATTCGGCGTCAAAGCCCCAGCGGACGGCCGACTGGCGGAGTTCGTCCAATTTCTGATCGGTCAGCGCGATCAGCGGCGTGGTGTAATACATCCGCGAACCGGTCCGCAGCGCCTCATAAACGGCCGCTTCGGCGATCAGCGTCTTGCCGGTGCCGGTTGGGGCGCAAACCAATACCCCCTGATCGCTGGTGAAGTAGGCGAGCAGCGCCTCTTCTTGGACCGGATAGGGCGGGAAAGGGAGCAGCGAGAAATACTCGCTGGCCACTTCGTCTCGGCTGGGAAGTTCATCCGGGCCGGCCAAGGGGATGTGGTGACGATCGGCCGCGTGGCCAAGCGGCGGATCGGGGGAATTCATCGCGATGACTGGTCTCGGTAGGCGGCCGAAGCCGTGACGTAATGGGCGGCGTTGAGCAGGATTTGCTCCCGCTGCTGGTCGCTGGTCGGACGCAGCACCTTACCCGGGACGCCCACCACCAGGCTACCGGGCGGGATGATCGCCCGCTCGGTGACGACCGCGCCGGCACCGATGATCGAGCCACTGCCGATCCGGGCGCCGTTCAGGATCACGGCCCGAATGCCGATCAGCGACCCCGATTCGACGATCGCGCCGTGGACCACCGCCGCATGTCCGATGGTGACATCCTCGCCGATTTCACACGGGTAGCCCGGGTCGCAATGCAACACGGCCAAGTCCTGGACGTTCGAACGCGCGCCGATCGTGATCGGTTCGACATCGCCGCGAATCACCGCCCCGAACCAGACACTGGACTGCGCCCCCAATCGAACCCGGCCGCGGATCGTGGCGTTGGCCGCGACCCAGGCGGTCGGATCGATCTGGTCGGGATAGTCTCCGATGTCAAAACTGCGTTCAATCCCCACCGTTCACCACTTCTTCCTGAGTCACGACGCCGTCACCGTTGGCGTCCAACTTGTTGAACAGGGGCAACAGCAACAACGGCACTTCCTTGCGAGACAACCGGCCATCGCCATCGGTGTCGAGCTGCTTGAACCGTCGCAATCGTGCCGCCGGCGCGCCAGCATCCTGACGCCCGCCTCGGTTGGCCGCCACGCCTGACGCCGCGTCACGTTCGGCTTGGCCGTCGGCGAT
>DITY01000237.1:52627-56380 GCA_002422955.1 Planctomycetaceae bacterium UBA6172 | reverse complement strand
AAGACCTGAGTTTGCCCGAAGACCTAAGTTTGCCCGCGCGGCGCGAGTTTGACCGCGAGACGCTGGCGGCCTATCTTCGACGCTGGCTGCCTGCTCGCTGAGCAGTTCGACGGTTCTCTTCTTTGCGCCCGCGTTCGACGGGGAAATGAGCGATGTCCCAGCGTTTATCGGTGTTTCCCCAACTCGCCTGGGGCTGGATGGTCGCGGTACTGAGCCTGACCGCCGCCGCTGCCCCGCCGGACGTGCCCGCCATAACGAACGCGGCAGCCCCGCCGAACGTGGTCGTCTTCTATACCGATGACCATGGCTATGCCGATTTGGGGATTCAGGGTGTCGTCACCGATATTCGAACGCCCCACACCGACGCATTGGCCCGGTCGGGGGTGCGAATGTTGCACGGATATTCGACGGCGCCGCAGTGCGTCCCCTCGCGAGCCGGCCTGCTGACCGGACGATTCCAAAGCCGCTTCGGCCTGGAAGACAACGGCTCTTCGTTGGCCGGCTTCAACCAGCAGACGACGCTGGCCCAGCGTCTGAGCGCTGCCGGTTACGCCACCGCCCAATTCGGCAAGTGGCACCTCGGGCCGAACGAGGAAATCCCACGGCACGGATTCCGGCATGTTTTTGCGCAGAACGCCAATCGCCCGTTCATCGCCAATGTCACTGCGGATGGGACAGACCGACCGCTCGGCCTGCTGGCGAACTCGCACTATCACGTTGACGGTTGCTCCCTAGCCGCCGCTTCGATCATCCGCCGCTATCGGGACCAACCCTTTTTCCTGTACGTCGCCTATCGCGCGCCGCACGTGCCGCTGGATGCCCCAAGTCAGTATCTCGATCGCTTTCCGGGCGAGATGCCCGAGCGGCGTCGACAGGCATTGGCGATGATCGCGGCGGTCGATGAGGGAGTCGGCTTGATCACGCGAACGCTCGCCGAGTTGGGACTGACCGACAAGACGCTCATTTTCTACATCGCGGATAACGGTGCGCCGCTGAAGATTCACAAGCTTGACGAACCCGGTGGTGGTCCTGGTTGGGACGGCAGCCTCAACGACCCGCTCAACGGCGAAAAAGGGATGCTCGCCGAAGGGGGCATCCATGTCCCGTTCTTGGTCTCCTGGCCAGGCACGATCCCGGCCGCGGATGCCTATCCGCATCCGGTCAGCACCTTGGATGTGGCCGCGACCGCGACCGCCTGCGCAGGGGTCCAGGTCGCGTCTGGTGAATTGGATGGTGTGAACCTGGTGCCGTTTTTGCAAGGCAAGGTCGCCGCGCCACCGCACGCGAGTTTGACCTGGCGCTGGGGCGCTCAGGCTGCGATTCGGGAAGGCGATTGGAAGCTGCTGCGCGGTGGGAGCCGCGAATACCTATACAACCTCGCCACGGATTTGGGGGAAACCAACAACCTCGCGGCCGCCCACCCCGCAGTCGCCACGCGTCTGCGCGGGCAATTGCGGCAATGGACCGCGGGGCTGACGCCGCCCGGCCTGGCCGTCGCGGCGATGTCTCCCGTTTGGGACCGGTACTTCGATCACTACCTCGACGGGCAACGGATTTCGCCCACGGATGGCCCAGTGCCGAGTGACTCAGTGGCGTCAGCGACGACTCGCGGGTGGCTCGCACGGGGCGGTTCGCTACGGGTGGTCGAGGGGGTGTTGCACTTCGACACGAATCCGCAAGCGGCGAACCGGCAAGCCGGGTTCCTGGCCCGGGCCGGCATCGAAGTGCCAGCGGGTTCACGCGTCCGGCTCGTCTTCCAGTGCCCGGCCGGCGGATCCGGCCAGGTCGCTTTCCGCCTCGCGGGTGACAAGGATTTTCAACTTGATCGCCGGGTCGCGTTTCAGGTTGCCCCGCGGGCGGATTGGCAAACCGTCGAGCTGGAATTACCCGCCAGCGGCGACGTCATTCACCTCCGCGTTCATCTGCCTGGTCAGCAGGCTCGCATCCGCTCGATGGTCGCGATCACCCCCGACCGATCCACGATCCCCCTTTGGTAATCCACACGAGTCGTCGATATGTATCCGCTACGGTTCCTCCTGGCCTTGTCGGTAGTCGGTCTGGCGGGCGGCCACGGCCTGGCCGCGGAAAGCGACTCGGCCCGACCGCGTCCCAACGTGATCCTGATCTTGGCGGATGATCTCGGTTGGTCCGACACGACGCTGCTGGGCAACACCCGACTGTATCGCACGCCGAACCTCGAGCGATTGGCTCGGCGGGGCACGGTGTTCACGCGAGCCTATTCCGCCAGTCCACTCTGCTCGCCGACCCGGGCCAGCATTTTGACCGGACAGAACCCCGCGAGGATCGGTATCACCGCGCCCGTTTGTCATCTCCCTGAGCTGCGGCTGACGCCCAGCGTTCGGTTGTCGAGCCCACCGAGCAACGCCGCCACGGTCGTCGACAGCGCCACTCGGCTGGATGCCAAACGGGTGTCGCTGGCGACGCGGCTGCGTGATGTCGGTTACGCGACCGGTCATTTCGGCAAATGGCACCTCGGCCCGGAGCCTTATTCGCCGCTGGAACAGGGCTTCGACGTCGACATCCCGCATCATCCCGGCCCTGGACCGGCCGGCAGTTTCGTCGCGCCCTGGAAGTTCAAGAACTTTAAGGAACGTACCCCCGCTGAGCACATCGAAGATCGCATCGCCGATGAAGCGGTCGCTTGGATCGAGCAGCAGACGCAACCGTTCTTTCTGAATTATTGGCAATTCAGCGTTCACGCCCCGTTCGATGCCAAGGCCGCGTTGATCGAGGACTACCGCGCGCGGATCGATCCCGCGGATGCCCAGCGGAGCCCGATCTATGCGGCGATGGTCCACAGTCTGGATGACGGCGTCGGCAAGATCCTCGACGCGGTCGATCGCTTGGGGATCGCCGACAACACGGCGATCCTGTTTTATTCCGACAACGGCGGGAACATGTACAACGAAGTGGACGGCACGACGCCGACCAGCAATCGTCCGCTACGGGGCGGCAAGGCGACGCTGTACGAAGGTGGCGTCCGGGTGCCGGCGGTCATCAGTTGGCCCGGCGTCACACCGCCTGGCGGGCGCAGCGACGCGATCATCCAAAGCACCGACCTCTACCCGACGCTGCTCGGCCAGTTGGGGCTCGAACCGACCGCCGATCACCCGCTCGACGGAGTCGACATTTCGCCGGCGCTGCGCGGTGAGCCGTTCGATCGAGGCCCGACGTTCACGTACTTTCCCCACCTGACCCGCGTCCCCGATCACCTGCCGCCGGGCGTGTCGGTGCATCGCGGCGATTGGAAATTGATCCGCCTGTTCTTCGAGGGTTCCGACGGTCGCCATGCCTACCGGCTCTACAACCTCCGAGACGATCTGGGAGAACGGCAAGACCTCAGCGAACAGCAGCCCGACATGGTCGGGGAGCTCGATGCGTTGATCGAGGGCTTCCTCGAAAGCACCGCCGCGGTGACCCCGACACGCAACCCACACTACGATCCCGCCGCGCCGCAATCGCCCCCGCGGGGCAAACGACCGGGCACGCGTCGTTTCGAGCGTTGGAACTTCAGCGGCAATACGGCTTTATCTCGCGACGGGGATGGGCTCCGGCTGAGCTCGAACGGCGGTGATCCCTGGATCGCGACGACCGACTTTCCCCGCGGATTGCCAGGCCCGTTCAAGGTGCGGCTCAGCATCCGCAGCACCGCCTCGGGGCCGGGGATGATTTATTATCGCACGCCAGCTCATCCCCAGTTCGATCGCGCCCAGTCCGTGACCTTCGACCTCC
>DITY01000237.1:0-52473 GCA_002422955.1 Planctomycetaceae bacterium UBA6172 | reverse complement strand
GGACCATTGGCCGGCGATTCCCAGCCGCTATGCTTACGACCGAACGTTTAATCTTTTCCTTAGCCCTTTCTGCCTTTTGTGAGTGATCTGAACCATGAGCAATCTGATTGTTGTCTGTTTCGACGACCCAACCACCGCATTCGAAGTCCGTACCGCGCTGGCCAAGATGCAGACCGAGTACCTGCTGGAAATGGAAGACGCGGTGGTCGTCACCAAAGATGACGCCGGCAAGGTGCAACTGCATCAGGCCGTGAACCTGACCGCGGCTGGGGCGGTGGGAGGCGGGTTTTGGGGTACGCTGATCGGCATGGTGTTCCTCAATCCGCTGATCGGCATGGCCGCGGGGGCTGGGTTGGGCGCGCTGTCCGGCAAGCTCACCGACATCGGCATCAATGACAAGATGATCAAGGACGTCTCCGCTTCCTTCACCAACGGCACCTCCGCCTTGTTCGTCTTGGTGCGCCGCGCCTCGGGCGACAAGGTCCTCGAAGGTCTGAGCCAATTCGCCGGCAAGGGGCACGTGTTCCAAACGTCTCTTAACAAGACCGACGAAGCCGCCTTGCGCGCCGCCCTCGAGCAAGAGTGAGTCGCCGAAGCGCGAGCACGTCCGGGGAAGAATGATCTCGAGCGGGGGCGGCCGATGAAACGTCAAGTCACTTTCGAAGATTTGGAACGGTTCCTCAAACAGTCCCCGCCGCGCGACGTTCCGCGCAACATCGCTCGCCGCAAATCGAGCGGTTCGGCCACGGCAGCGGTCATCCCGTTCGGCCTGTTCTTCATCGCGTTCGGGTCCATTTTCGTTTGGATCTTTTTCCCCTGGAACATGCCCGTCGAGATTTCATTGAGTTGGCTCGGCAGCGAGTCGACGCGGGGCCAGGTGGTGGCGACCGAAGGGACCAACATGTCGGTCAACGATCGAAAAGTGTACCGCGTCCGCTATCGATTCCGAACGCTCGAGGGGCAAGAGAAATCGGGCGTTAGTTACTTCAGCCAATCCGTTCCCGACGTCGGCGATGAGTTGCCGATCCGCTATCGCACGCGGCATCCGGACTGGAACCGCGCGGAGCAGGGCACGATCGATCCGTTCGGCTGGTTTGGCCTCTTCACGATCCTCTTTCCCGCGATCGGGCTGGTCATGGTCGGGTTCATGATCCGTTCGCGGCGGCGCTGGCTCAGGTTGCTGCGGGAGGGTCAGTTCGCGATGGCCAGGGTCCGTGACCTGAAACCCACCGGTACCGTCGTGATGGGCGAGACGATCTATCGCGTCGCGCTCGACTTTAAGGGCGATCAGACGCCCGAGTCCACCGATGCGAACGTCCGCGGAGACGATGTCAGGCTCGCGCGGGAATACCAGGCGAGCAATGAGCCGATCGCCGTGTTGTTCGATCCCGCGGATCGCCGCAGGTTGACGTTCCCCGAATCCCTGCTGACCGACTGATCTCGGGGTGGGCAGGCGGCCCGAGCGGCGTCGAACAGCGCCCTCCGTCCCCCGCCCTAAGACCTGGCCAAGCCGTGGTTAGCCCTGGGCGGGCCGGAAGAACGGCGCCGCTACACCGACTCGTCTTGCTCCATTTTATCGTTGAGTTTTTCCTCAAAATGGGTAATTTAAGGCGACTCTACTTGCATTATCGATTTTGGTGGCAATAATCAGTCATGTCGTGATAGATTTCATTCACCGAGTGACTGATAAGTTGATTGTCGTGAGCGAACAGCGTCGCGGGGAATTGCGGCGGATCGTGCAGACTCGCGGTTTCGCGTCGTTGGCCGAGTTGGCCGATTCGCTGTCGGTCAGCGAATCGACCGTGCGGCGAGACGTCGACGCGTTGGAGCGAGTCGGCGAGGCCAAGCGGACGCACGGCGGCGTGTTTTGGACCGGTTCCGCGGACAAGATGCGAGTTTTTGATTCGCGTGGCGACAAGAGCGCCGTGCAGAAGCGGGGGATCGCGATCCACGCGGCGTCCAAGATCAGCGATGGCGACACGGTGCTGCTCGACGGGGGCAGCACGACTTACGAGATCGCGCGGCAGTTGGTCGGACGGCGGTTGCAGGTGGTCACCAACAGCTTGCCGGTGGCGAACTTGCTGAGCGGTTGCGGCAGCATCGAGTTGGTCTTGATCGGCGGTTATGTCGACCATCGGACCGGCGTGACGCTGGGTCCGATGGCGGACGGCTTGCTGTCAAACCTGCGGGTCGACAAGGCTTTCCTGTCGGTCGCGGGGGTGGATGAGGAGGGGTATTACAACAGCAACCTGTTGCTGGTGGAAACCGAGCGGATGATGTCGCGGATCGCCGCGATCACCTGCATCGCCGTGGACAGCAGCAAGTTTGGCAGGGCCAGCTTGTCGCGATTGTGCGGGTTGGGCGAAGTGCAATGGGTGATCTCGGACAAACAACTCGGCGCGGTTTGGCAAAAGCGACTGCAAGCCGCGAACATCGAACTAACCTTAGCTGACGAAACTTAATTCTTTCCCATTTCGATTCTTGTTCCCGATGACGACACAAACCTTGCCAGAGCGAGACCGGATTGAGGCGATGGTGCGTCAGGCGATCCGTCGGCTGCATGCCGCGGATGGCGTGATCGCTGGCGTCAGCACCCCGACCGTCGCGAGCGCCCCCGCGATCAGTCCGCCGGGCTGGGTTGGTGGCAAGCCGAATCTGCGGGTCAGCATCTCGGCGCGGCACTGTCACCTGACCGACGAGCATGTCGAGATCCTGTTCGGCGCCGGAACGAAATTGATCCCCGAAAAGGATCTGTATCAAGACGGTTTTTATGCGGCCGAGCAGACGGTGATGGTCGTCGGCCCTCGCCGCCGCATGCTTCCCAACGTCCGTGTGCTCGGTCCGACCCGTGGGGCGAGTCAGGTCGAGTTGGCATTCACCGATTCGATCTCGTTGGGGATCGACGCGCCGGTCCGCCACAGCGGCAAGATCGAGGGCACGCCCGGTTGCGTGCTGGTCGGTCCCGCCGGCACGGTGCAACTGACCCAGGGCGTGATCCGCGCCGCGCGGCACGTGCACATGAACGATCACGATGCTCGCCACTACGGCGTGCAAGACGGCGACCTGATGCAGTTGGTCATCCGCAGTCCGCAATGCTCTGTCACGTTCGAGGATCTGCTGGTTCGCGCCGACAAGGTCGCGAAGCTGGAAGTTCACATCGACACCGACGAGGGCAATGCCTGCAACCTCGATTCGGCGACCGAGGTGTTACTTCGCAAGCAGATCGATGCGGCCTGCGCCTGCAAGCAGCACTGAACATTCCGCAAGGCGTCGCAGCCTTGTTAACGATTTCCCCCTCTCCCCGTTAGGTATTTTTCCATGGCAAAAGTAAAGACGAACGAAGCGCTCGGAATGATCGAAACCAAGGGATTCATCGCCCTGGTCGAAGCCGTTGACGCGATGATGAAGGCCGCCAACGTCACGTTCCTGGGTTGGGACAAGGTCGGCAGCGGCCTGGTGAGCGCTTTCGTCAGCGGCGACGTCGCCGCGGTCAAAGCCGCGACCGATGCCGGTGCCGCCGCGGCCGGCCGGATCGGAGAAGTGGTCAGCGTGCAGGTCATTCCTCGCCCGCACAACGATCTCGGCAAGGTCCTCAAGGCCAAGTTGCCCGAAGTGGCCGGTTGATCGTCCCCTATTCCAACATCCTCTCCTAAGTTTCTACACGCAAAGAATTCATCATGAACGCAATCGGATTGATCGAAACCAAGGGTCTCCTCCCGCTGATCGAAGCGACCGACGCGATGGCCAAGGCGGCCAACGTCGAAATCGTCCGCCGCATCGATATCGGTGGTGCTTATGTCACGACGGTCGTCAGCGGTGACGTCGGCAGCGTTCGCGCCGCCGTCGAAGCCGGTGCCAACGCGGCCTCGCAGGCCGGTGAATTGGTGAGCAGCCACATCATCGCCCGTCCGGCCGAAGGACTCGCGCAAGCTTTTTTCGGCTAAGCCCCGAGCCGACCGCGGTCGCGGTCGCGGTCGGTTCGTCGCCAAACTCTCCGGACGCCGCGAGCCCGTTTTCGAACGGCCGATCGGGCGTGCCGGAGGGACCCGAAACGCAGGTCGGCCCGGACGGTTCGGTGCCGCTGGTGTCGCATTCCGCATTTTCCCCCCAGCCCAAGACGGATCTCGTGCTCGTACTCGTTGCAAACCTCGGCTCGACCAGCTTCAAGTACCGCCTGTTCGACATGAACGGTGAGCGGTTGTTGGCGCGTGGCGGGGTAGAAAGGATTGGACAGGCTCAAGGTCTCACATCCGTGCAGATCGGCGATTGGTCGGAGACGATCGATGCGCCGGTTCCCGATCACGGCGTGGCCGTCACCGCCTGTTTGAAGCAATTGACCGACCCCGTCCATGGCGTGCTCAAGTCGCCGGCCGACGTGGCCGCGATCGGGTTCAAGGCCGTGCATGGCGGGCGGATCTCGGGGGTGTTTCAAGTCAATGATGACGTCTTGTCGGCGATGACGGAAATGAACGCGGCGGCCCCGGCGCACAACCCGCCCTACATCGCCGCGATGCGGACGATGCGGGAGCAGATTCAGGGCATTCCGTTGGTCGCGGCGTTCGAAACCGACTTCCACCGGACGATCCCCGAGTCGCGCCGGACCTATGCGATCCCGGCCGAGTGGACCGAGTCGATGCACATCAAGAAGTGGGGATTTCACGGTGCCAGTCACCGCTACATCGCCACCCGCGCCGCCGAATTGCTCAGCCGCCAAGATGCCCGCATCATCTCCTGCCACCTCGGCGGCAGCAGCAGTCTGACCGCGATCCGCAACGGCCAGAGCGTGATGACGACGATGGGGATGACGCCCCAGACCGGGTTGCCGCAAAACAATCGAGTCGGCGATTTCGACCCCTTCGCGATTCCGCTGATCATCGCCCGCACCGGTCTGACCCTCGATCAAGTGCTGGCGGAAATGAGTTCCCGCGGCGGGTTGCTCGGGATCAGCGGCAAGAGCGGCGATATGCGTGACTTGGAAGCGGCCGCGGATCAAGGGGACGCCCGCTGCCAATTGGCGCTGGACGTCTACACCGAAGAAATCCGCCGGCATCTCGGGGGCATGCTTGTCGCCCTCGGTGGCGTCGACGCGATCGTGTTCACCGGCGGGATCGGCGAGAACGGTGTCCGCACGCGTCAGCAGGTCTGCCGAGAGCTTGAAGAATTGGGCATCGTGGTCGATCCCAGCCGGAACGCCAACGTGACGGGTGAAGCGACCTTCCATGCCGACAATAGCCGGACCCAGTTGTGGGTCATCCCGACCAACGAGGAGTTGATCGTCGCCCGTCAGTGCGTCGAGCTGCTCCAGTCAAAACCGTGAGAATCGTCTGATGTTCATCGCCCGCGTGACCGGATCGGTTGTCAGCACGCAGAAGGCCGAATCCATGATCGGTCAGAAGCTGTTGATCGTCGAACCCTTTCGCCTTGATGAAAAGTCGCGAAGCCAGCTGGTCACCACCGGCCGCACCTTCATCGCCGTCGACACCCTCGGTGCCGGCATCGATGACTTCGTCCTGGTCGTCCAAGGCAGCAGTGCCCGTCTGACCCCCGAAACTTCCAAGTTGCCGATCGACGCGGCCGTAATCGGCATCATCGATTCGGTTTCGATCGAAAAACAATCGATTTACAAACGTGATTAACGAGCCATGTACGACGAAAATTTGATCCGCAGCGTGGTCGCCCAGGTCCTGGCCGAAGTCGGGCCCTGCCCCCCGGGATTGCTGGCCAGCCAGGCCCGGCCGTCCGGTGGCCAGTTTGGCATTTTCTACGATGCCAATTCCGCGATCCGCGCCGCCCGCGCCGCCTTCGAGCAGCTCCGTGAACGGTCGATCGCCGATCGCAAACGGGTGATCCAAATCATCCGCGACATCGCGATCACGCAGTGCGAAGAGCTCGGACTGATGGAGATGCGCGAGACCGGCATCGGCCGCCCCGAACACAAGATCGAGAAACTCCGGGCGCTGGGCGAACGCAGCCCGGGCGTCGAGTTCATCGAGACCAAAGCCTTCAGCGGCGACCATGGGATCGCGTTGATCGAACGCGCCCCGTTCGGCGTGATCGGCGCGATCACCCCGGTGACCCACAGTCTGCCGACGATCACCGGCAACGCGGTCAGCATGATCGCTGGCGGCAACACGGTCGTCGTCAACCCGCACCCGTCGGGCAAGGGCGTCGCCGTCGAAGGGGTCCGTCGTTACAACCGCGCGATCCATGCGGAACTCGGGATCGATAACCTGATTTGCGTGATCGCCGAGCCGACGCTCGAGACCGCGGACGCGTTGTTCAAGCACCGCGACGTCGCCTTGATCTGCGTCACCGGCGGCCCCGCCGTCGCCCGCGCGGCGCTGAACAGCGGCAAGCGCGCGATCGTCGCCGGGCCGGGTAACCCGCCGGTCGTCGTCGATGAGACCGCCGACCTGGACAAGGCCGCCCGCTGCATCATCCAAGGCGCTTCGTACGACAACAACTTGCTGTGCATCGCCGAGAAAGAAGTCTTCGTCGTCAACAGCGTGTTCGACAAGATGATGGAAGCGATGCGACGGGCCGGCGCGGTGCAACTCGACGCCCAGCAGATCGCCACCCTAACGTCCAAGGCGATCGTCAAGGTCGGCGACGACCGACACGACGCCGCGTGCAAGGATTACATCGGCCGCGACGCCTCGTTCTTGGCGAATGCCGCCGGCGTCACGGTTCCCGCGAGCTGTGAGTTGGTATTCGGCGAGACCGATGAACATCACCCGTTCGTCAGCGTCGAGCAGATGATGCCGTTCGTCCCGTTCGTCCGGGCACGCGATGTCGATCATGCGATCGCGATGGCGAAGAAGTACGAGCACGGCTTCCGCCACACCGCGATCATCCACAGTCGCGACGTCCGCAACATGACCAAGATGGGACGGATCATGGACGTCACGTTGTTCGTGAAGAACGGCCCCTGCATGGCGTCGCTCGGTTTGGGAGGCGAGGGTTACATCTCGTTCTCGATCGCCGGCCCGACGGGCGAAGGGGTGACCACCCCGGTGACGTTCACCCGCGAGCGCCGCTGCAGCATGATCGACGACCTGAACGTCGTCGGTGGTGTCTCGAACTTGTAATTCGGAGCGATCCATGCAACCCGCCCGCATTCTCGGGACGACTCAAGCCACGACCAAGCATGCCAGCTTGGAAGGTCGCCGATTGGTGATCGTCCAGCCGGTGATGGCCGATGGCTCGCCCGATGCGGGACCGCTGATCGCGATCGACCCGCTCGGTTGTCGACGGGGCGACATGGTGATGATCACCAGCGACGCGATGCGCGTGCGCGAGATCGTCGGCGACAAAAACACACCGGCACGCTGGAGCGTGCTGGGCAATTTGGAATCTTGATACTCAGCCCGATCACCCAACGCCTCAGACCACGACTTCATGACCCCTCACCCAGCCGCACCGAGCACCGATGAATTCGTCGAGCGGATTGTCCGCGAGGTGATTCGTCGGCTGATGGCGATGAACGCCCAGGTGGCGCTGTCATCGTCGTTCGCCGCGGCGGGCAATCCGTTGTCGAACGCCCCGGTCGTCACGACCCACACGGTGACCGCCAAGCTGATCACCGTCGCCACGCTCGAGGCGCTCCCGCGGGGTACGACCGAGGCGTT
This sequence comes from Planctomycetaceae bacterium UBA6172, assembly GCA_002422955.1. Classification (GTDB taxonomy): domain Bacteria; phylum Planctomycetota; class Planctomycetia; order Pirellulales; family Pirellulaceae; genus UBA6163. The sequence goes on along the minus strand of DITY01000237.1, from coordinate 44,845 downwards.
GATTCCGACACGTGCTGTTGTCACGCCGTTGGCTCGCGACGAGGCGAAGTTGATGGGGATTCGGCTGACCCGCGTCGCGGCGGCCGAATCGCCCGCCCCAAGCTTTTCAACCTACGGAGCGCCGCGATGATCATCGCCCGCACGGTCGGCACGGTCACGCTGTCACGCTGGCATCCGGCGCTCGGCGGTGCGACGCTGCGCTGCGTCGCACCGGTCACCCGCATCGAAGACATCGCCACGCTGCCGCTGGGCGGTGAAACGATCGTCGCTTGGGACCTGTGCGGCTGTGGCTTGGGTGACCTGGTCGCGGTCGCTGAAGGCCCCGAAGCCGCCCAGCCTTTCGCCCCCCAAATCAAACCCCTGGACGCCTCGATCGTCGCGATCCTGGATGAAGTCCGACTCGATTGATCGTTCTCAACCAAAACTCCACTCCCCCAACGCCAGCCCTTCAACGTCCCATGCAAAATATCCATCAGATCAAGCAGGACATGTGCGACATCGGTCGTCGCATTTACAACCGCCAGTTCGCCGCGGCCAATGATGGCAACATCACGGTCCGCGTTGGCGAGAACGAAGTCCTCTGTACCCCCACGCTGCAATGCAAAGGCTTCCTCAAGCCGGATGACATCTCGCTGGTCGACATGACCGGCAAGCAGTTGTCGGGTCGCAAGAAGCGGTCCAGCGAAGCGCTGTTGCACCTGGAGATCTATCGCCAGCGGGCCGATGTTCGCAGCGTCGTGCATTGCCATCCGCCCCATGCCACCGCCTTCGCGATCGCTCGCGAGCCGATCCCGCAGTGCATTCTGCCCGAGGTCGAGGTGTTCTTGGGCGACGTCCCGATCACCCGTTACGAGACGCCCGGTGGGCAATCGTTCGCCGATACGATCATCCCGTTCGTCCAAAAGACCAACATCATGATCCTCGCCAACCACGGCACGGTCAGCTACGGGGAGACGGTCGAGCAGGCCTATTGGTGGACGGAAATCCTCGATTCCTATTGCCGGATGTTGATGCTGGCTCGGCAACTCGGCCACGTCGCCTATTTGTCCGAAGACAAGTCACGCGAGTTGTTGGAACTCAAGGACAAGTGGGGCTACAAGGACCCGCGGAATACCGAAGAGTTCAAGAATTGCGATATCTGCGCGAACGATATTTTCCGCGATTCGTGGGCCTCGGCTGGCGTTGAGCGTCGGGCCTTCGCCCCGCCGCCCGCGATCAAGACGTCACCGGGCGCGACTCCCGGCGTGCCCGGTCCGCCCGCGGCGTCGTCCGCTCCTGTCGCCGCGGTGGCCCCCGCCGTGCCGAAGGAAGAACAACTGATCAAGCTGATCACCGACGAGGTGATGCGGCAAATGGCCTCCAAGGTTTAAACGAACCCTTCGGCCGCTTCGGCTCACCCTACTCACACGTTCACCTAACATCATGAAAGTTTCGATCATCGGCGGCGGCGGACTCGTCGGTTCGTGCGCCGGTTATGCCTTGCAGTGCGGCGGCATCTTGCGCGAGATCGCGATGCTCGACGTCAACCAAGAAGCCGCGATCGGCCATGCGCTCGACCTGCAGCATGGTGCGCCGAGCGTCGCGGATCAGAAGATCGTGGGCGGCGGTTATGAACACATCCCCGATAGCGATTTCATCTGCATCACCGCCGGCCTGCGGCGGAAGCCCGATGAGTCGCGACTCGACCTGATCAATCGCAACACCGATCTGTTCATGCAGATCCTCGGTGACGTGAAGAAGGCTGGCCCCAAGTCTTCGGCGATCGTGTTGGTCGTTTCCAACCCGGTCGACATTCTGACTTATGTCGCCGCCAAGAAGCTGGGCTTGCCCGAACGTCAGGTGGTCGGTTTGGGCACCCAGCTCGACACGATTCGGTTCCGCAGCCTGATCGCCGCGCAGCTCGACGCGCCGCCGACCCAAGTCCAAGCGTTGATCCTGGGCGAACACGGCGACACGATGGTGCCGGTTTGGAGCAGCGCCACGATCGCCGGCTTGCCGCTGGAAAAATTCCCGGGCTGGAACGCGACGTTGGCTGGTGAATTGTTCACCCGCACCAAGGGTTCGGGCGCCGAAGTGATCAAGCGGAAAGGTGGGGCGGGCTTTGCCGTCGGGATCGCGATCCGCGACGTGATCGAAGCGATGGCCTTGGATCGCCGCTGCCTGTTGCCGGTCAGCACCGTGCAGAACGGCTGTTACGGGATTCGGGATGTGGCGCTCTCGGTACCGACACGCGTCGGCCGCCAAGGCGTGATCGAACAACTGCAGATCGACCTCTGGCCGAAAGAAGTCCAGGGGCTGCGGGCCAGCGGTTCCGCATTGCGGAAGACGTTGGAAGTCGTCCTGCAACGGGTCGGCTAAACACTCAGGGCCGGAGCAAACCGAGGAACTCTTGATACGCCTCCGCCGGGTCGTAGTCCTGGCCGTCGTGCAGGACCGCGGCGAAGCGGAGCCGTAGTTCCTTACCGGCCGCCACGAGGACCACGCTCGGCGGGCCTTGCTTCATCGCCCCGCGGCCGAACGGGTTGGCGACGAAGGGGCCGTAGTCGCGGTTGTGCCACCAGCTGGGGCGAAAGTTTTCGGGCGCGGCCATCAGCGTGATGCCGCACCTGCGTTCGTCGATCTGGCCCGAGTAGTCACACCAGTCCGCCGGCTGGCCCCAGGTGGCGGCCGCCGTGGTCAGGCCCGTCGAACTGCTAAGCTAGCCGCCGTTCTTTTCGGTCAGCGGCGTTGCGACGCGGGCGCCAAAGCCCATCTCCTCCTGGTCGCCGAACGCGAGTTCGCCCCGCGGGGTTGAGAACGTCGCGTCCCAAATCAGGAATCGTCCCGCCGGACGCGAGGCCAGCAGGAAACGGCTCGTCAGCATGCCCAGCACCTGGCCGTCGGGAGTTTCCAACTGCGACTGCGTCGCGAAGCGGAGTTGGTTGTCGGTCACCGTTGGCGGTTCGCTGAATCGCAGGTGTCGAATTCGCCCCCGGTTACGCCAAAAGTCGATGCCGTTGATGTCCCCAAACGCGAGCTAGACGCCGGGGTGCATCTGCTCATGATCGGTCTCGTCGACCTCGAGGCGCGGCGGATGGTTGCGCGTCACGCGGTTGCCGCCGGGGGCGTGCAAGTTGGCGAAGTAGGGGCGGAGGATGGTTAAATCCGCAAAGACGTACTCCGCCACCGGTTGGCCGGCACGGGTGATCACCAAACGATCGGCCTGTTTGCTAACTGCAAACGCCTGCCCGGCGTCGACGTCCGCGGCCCAGGCACGTGAGCCCGTGGCGGAGCGTTGCATCCCGACGATCCAGCTCAGGGCCAGTGCGAATGCGAATCCCAAGGTTCGGGGCGACTGGGTCCACATGGTCAGAATCCTGAACGCGAATCGAATGGCGTGGCGGAGCGTTCGGCTGGCGTTATCTTCGACCGGATCTCCACGCTCCGCAAGTCTTAAGGGTTGCCGCTTCGCGAACCATACTCCGCTTCATGAAACCCGATGCGTGACTCATAATCCGGGCCCTACCTAAGGGGCGAGTTGGCCGATCTCGGTCACGCGCCTCGGACGGTGACGGCCGCTACCCTTTGGATCGAGGACACTCACGACGATGCCGACACTGCACCCCCGGGCCGCCGAGCTGATCACGCAACTCAGTTTGTCGCCGCATCCGGAGGGCGGTTTCTATCGCGAGATCTATCGGTCCGAATTGCGAGTCGATCCGCTGGACGGCCGACCTTCGCGTTCGGCCCTGACGGTAATCCACTTCTTGCTGACGCAGGGGGCCTTCAGCCGCTGGCATCGTGTCGCCGCCGACGAGTTGTGGCAGTACGTCGAAGGCGACGGGTTGGACTTGTTCGTCTGCGATCGGGATTTTCGGCAGGTGATCCGTCGACGAGTTGCAGCTGCCCCGATCGCTGACGTCACCGGCATCGTTCCGGCGGGGGCCTGGCAGGCCGCGCGATGTCCCGGCGAGTATTGTTTGGTGACCTGCAGTGTCAGCCCTGGCTTCGATTTTGCGGACTTCTGCTTGCTGACCGATCAGCCCGAGTGGTCGGAGCGATTTCGGCAACTGCAACCCGACTGGCACGAATTCGTCTAGGTTAGCGTCCGCCGCGTCGGTGGGAACGAAAAACCGTTGAGAACAGCGAGGAGTGAAGACATGGCTGAAAGTCGGGAGGCGATTTTGGGACGCTTGCGCGACAAGATCGCCGCCGGTTTGCCGATCATCGGGGGCGGCGCCGGCACGGGCATCAGTGCCAAGTGCGAGGAGGCGGGCGGGATCGATCTGATCGTGATCTACAACTCGGGCCGCTATCGAATGGCCGGCCGCGGATCGCTGGCGGGGATGATGCCCTATGGCAATGCGAATCAGGTCGTGGTCGAGATGGCCCACGAGGTGTTGACCGCGGTTCGCCACACCCCAGTCTTGGCCGGGGTGTGCGCGACCGACCCGTTCATGATCCGCGAACCGTTCTTGGAGGATTTGCGGCGACTGGGTTTTGCCGGGATTCAAAACTTCCCCACGGTAGGGCTGATCGACGGGCTGTTTCGGGCGAATCTCGAAGAGACCGGCATGGGGTTCGGGCATGAGATCGATTGCGTCGCCGCGGCGCACCGGATGGGTCTGCTGACTTCGCCTTACGTCTTCGATGCCGAACAGGCGCGCGCGATGGCGCTCGCCGGGGGGGACATCATCGTTGCCCACATGGGGCTGACCACCAGCGGAACGATCGGCGCGCGAACCGCGCTGACGCTCGAGGATTGCGTCCCGCGGGTCGGGGAGATCATCGAGGCGGCCCGCGCGGTCCGCGAGGATGTGATCGTACTCTGTCACGGCGGGCCGATCGCCATGCCGGACGACGCCCGTTACATGTTAGAACAGCTCCCGGGGCTGGACGGCTTTTATGGGGCGAGCTCGATGGAGCGATTGCCGACCGAGGTCGCGATGACGGCCCAGGTTGAAAACTTCACGCGCATCCGGCGAAGCCGCAGCGCTTCTTAAGAAATCGCTAACCACCCTGAAACCCACTCGGCGGACTCGCATGGAACACCCTTACGGCTGGCTCAGCCTGTTACCTCCGGTCGTGGCGATCGCGCTGGCGATTGTGACGCGGCATGCGGTGATGTCACTGTTGGTGGGCGTTTTTTGTGGGGCGCTGATCACCGCCGGGGGCAATTTCTTCCAGGCGACCTATGACCTGTTTGAGGTCCACCTGTGGCCGACGATCATCGACCCCAGCAAGCTGCGGATCTTCAGCTTCACGATGCTGATGGGCGGGTTGGTCGCGTTGGTGATTCGCAGTGGTGGGATGCAGGGATTTGTCCAGTTGATTGCCCCGTTCGCCAAGTCGCGACGGGGTGGGCAGTTGACGACCTGGCTGATGGGGATGTTGATCTTTTTCGATGACTATGCCAATTCGCTGCTGCTGGGCAACACCTTTCGACCCGTCTGTGATCGGCTGCGGATCTCGCGGGAAAAGCTGGCCTACATCGTCGATTCCACCGCGGCTCCAGTCGCCGGATTGTCGCTGCTGTCCACCTGGGTCGCCGTCGAAATCGATTTCATCCGTCAGGGTTTGGATGCGATCGGGAATCCCACCGACCTGGCTCCAGTCCCCTTATTTGTCGCCAGCATCCCCTATCGGTTTTATGTCCTCGGCGCTTTGGTCATGGTGCCGTTGATCGCCTGGACGGGGCGTGACTTCGGACCGATGCTGGCGGCGGAGCGTCGCAGCGCGAAGCAGCGTTACGGATCGACCGACTTCGATTCGCCGCCCCAGGCCGCGGAGGTGGACGAGATCGAGTTGCCGGATCGGGCATCCCATTGGGCCAATGCGCTCGTCCCGATCTTGGTCACGTTGGGGATGGTGATGGTCTTGATTCGGCAGACGGGCCTGTCGGCGCTGCGTGCCGCGGGGCGGACCGAAGCGACGCTCGGTTTGCGCGATATCATCGGCGCGGCCGATTCCTCGTTCGCGCTCCAATACGGCTCGCTCTGCGGATTGGCGGTCGCGGTCTTGATTTACCGAGTCCAGGGGTTGATGCGGTTGCCCGAGATGGTCCGTACGATTCGTCATGGGGCGGGTCTGGTCATCCCTGCCATCGCGATCCTCTGGTTCGCCTCGGCCCTGTCGCGAATGACTGGCGATCAGCCCGTGGAGGGGCGCCCGGCAATCGAGGCGACGGCCGCGAACCGGTTTCCCGACCGTAACCATCGGCTCTATACCGGCGTGTTCTTAGGGGAGATGATCACGGGCCAGCAGACCGCGAACCCGAACGGACAAAGCGATCTGGCGGCGCAAGCCTGGACCCTGAAGATGCTGCCGACCATCACGTTCGTGTTGGCGGGCGTGGTGGCGTTCTGTACGGGCACCAGTTTCGGCACGATGGGGATGCTGGTGCCCTTGGTCCTGCCGCTGACGTACGGCCTGTTGGCGGCCCAGGGGACGGTGTCGCCGGAGAACCCGTTGCTGTTAGCGGTGCTGGGCAGCGTGCTCGCCGGTGCGATTTTCGGCGATCACTGCTCGCCGATCTCGGACACCACGATCATGTCTTCGCAGGCCAGCGGTTGCGACCACATGGCGCACGTGGTCACGCAGATGCCCTACGCCCTGACGGTCGGGACGTTGTCGGTCTTGCTGGGGACGCTCCCCGTCGGTTGGGGAGTGTCGCCCTGGGTCTTGCTGCCGTTGCAACTCGGCAGCCTGGTGCTAATCGTCCGCTGGTTCGGCCAGACTTCCGAGGCTGGGCCAGCGTCGGGATTCGAGTCCGACGTCGAACCACGTCCGTTGGAGTAGCCCGCCGGACTCTCGCGTCGGTGCCTCGCTTCAACGCTGACTGGGGATGGCCAGCAAACGTTTCGCTTCCTGCGTCAGGAAGTCGACTTTGTCGAACGGTTCGTAGCCGATGTCCTGCCACCGCACCTTGCCATCGGCGTCGATCAAGAACGTGCCGTGCAGCGGCTGGTTTTCGAAATCATCCCAGCAGCGAAACGCCTTGAACGCGTCGTGGTCCGGATTGGCCAAGATCGTCATCGGCAACGCTTCCCCGTAGGCTCCGATCCCTTTGCGAAGATCGGCGACCGATTCGGTGCTGATCGCGACCACCTCAATCCCCAGCTGCTTGAACTCTTCGATCTTCGGGTTGAAAGCCTTCAGCTGCTCGACGCAGTGCAGGCAGCCGAAACCGAGGTAGAAGATCATGATTCGCGGCTTGCCCTGATAGGCATCTTCATCGATCGGTGCTTCGTCGGCAGTGAACGCCTTCCAGCCGGGCGCGACGTAGGGGTTCCAGTAGCGAGGGCCGAGCGAATCGAAGGCCGGGCGTTCCCCGATGTCATTTGCGGGTTCGGGAGCGATTCGCCAATCGCCGGTCAGCCCCGCCTTTTCCGCCACGGGTTGCAGACGCGCCAACAGCGGGGTGTCGAGATCGGCGGTTCCCGCCAATTTTCTTAGGGCGGCGAACCGTTCGACCGCTAGATCCTGCTTGCCGGACTGCCACAGCCGATCGATCAGCACCGCCACCGGACGGACCTGGCCGGGCTTTTGGTCGACCAACTTTTTCAGGGACTCGATCGCCGCGTCGTTGTTACCCGCCTGGCCGGTCCAAGAGGCCGCGAGGATCTCTTCGACCCCTTTGGCGCGGCCGAGCGCAGCCGTCACCGCGGCCGCATCCTTGGCTGCTACGCCTGCCGCCGCGTCACAGAGGGCGATTTGCTCGTTCAGTTCCTTGAGCTGCTTGCGGTTCTTTTCGAGCGAGGCGGTTCGCTTGTCTTCCTTGCGTTTGGCTTCCTCGACCGCATCGAGCCCTTCTTCGAAATCGAGGATCTCGGTTTCCAATTTGAGCCGCTGCCGTTGCAGTTCGCGATGGCCCACGCGGGCGCCCGCGGCATCCCCGGTCAAGTACTTGGCGACGGTTACCCACTGCTTGTGTTCGGCCCGCAGTTCGTCATCGTCGCTCGGGTCCAGAAACGGGCCTTGGGATTCGGCGATCAACTTATCCCACAACTCAAATTCGGTCAGCGTTTGCAACAGACGCTGACGTCCGAAACGATAGCTGCCGCGTTTGGAGACCGAGTTGTAGGCGGGGTGGCGGGGCATCGCGATCAGGTCACGACTCTGGCTCAACGCCTCGTTCACCCGCCCGAGGAAGATCAAGTTGCGAACGAGCCATTCGTTGTTGTGAGCGAAGTTGTGGATTTGGTCGGGCATCAGACGGGCGCGAATCATGTGCGCATGATCCGTTCGCGCCGAAGCCTCTTGGTGCCACACGGCATCTTCGTAGCGATTCAGCTTCGAATAGATGTGCCCCGGCATGTGCCACATGTGCGCGATCCCGGGCAGCGCGGGGCCGCACTTGGCAGCGGATTCGAGCGCGTTTTTCGGCAGGGCCCCGTCCCAGAGGTGGATCCGATAATGGTGGGCGGGATGCAGCGGATTGACGGCGAACACCTCGCTCATCAGCGCGTTGACGGCCCGATTGCTGGCGATCGGGACGTCGGACCGCACGTGCCAGAGCTGCAATGCCAAGAAGGCCCGCGCTTCGATATCGTCGGGAAACTCGTCGATGATTTTTTCGAGGTCTTGGATATATTTCCGCAGGCGAGTTTTCTTCTGCTCGTCGTTCTCGTCTTTCTCAGGTTTGCGGAGATAGCTGGCTAGCGCGTCGATGTACAGCTGCTCGTGCGGCGAGGCTTGCCCCCGTCGCTCCGTCGCTTTGGCGATGAACTCGCGCGCACGCTTTGGGTTGTTAACGTTGGCCATCGCCATCCCCCAGTAAGCGATCGCCAGGTCAGGCTGGAGCGTCGCGGCCTGGCGAAAGGCACGCTCGGCCTCGAGGTACCAAAAGCCATGCAGCGCGGCGACGCCCTGGTTGATGAAAGCCCGAGTTGGCTCTTCTTTGGCCGAGCTGGGGAATTGGATGTTGCCCATCCCGGGGAGCAACTCAGCGGCTTGACGCGGCCCTTCGTTGAAGGCCTCCCCGTGATAACTGTGCCCCGACAACGGTTCGTCCGCGGTGGCCTTCGCATCCGCAGTGGCCTTTGCATCCGCGGGGGGGGCCGTCGCCGCCAGCTCCTCGGCCGAGGCCCAGTCGGCCGGGCCCGAGGCCAACAGTCCGGCCAGCAAAGCGGTGACGAGTGGTATGCGGGTGAGCGCTGAACGGGTGAGCATGGCTGGGGCTGCCTGAGCGGTGGGATTGGAGGAAGGCCATCATTGTCTTCCACGCGACGGGAAGAGTCCAGCGCCGCGGGGCGGAATCCGCCTAGGGTGGGCCTGAAAGGGCGGCCACGGGGGCGATCATGCGGCCGCGCCCTGACCGCTCACTGACAATGGCCGCAGTGCCCACGGAGCAGAATTTCGGTGACTTCACCGAAGGATTTGCCGCGTCGACGGCTGTCGACGTTGAGTTGCATGTGGTCGAGGCAGGTGACCTGACCGCAATCGACGCAGACGAAATGGGGATGGCCCAGGTCGTGGTCGTCCGCCGGGTCGATGGCCTCGAAACGCCATACGTGGTCGCCCAGTTCCGTCCGCCGCAGCAGACCGCCCTGGGCGAGATCGTTCAGGTTGCGGAACGCCGTCGCCTTGTCGAAACCGTTCACCGCCAGCCTATCGGCGAGCTCCGCGTGGGTCATCGGTGACGGGCTGTTGCGAATTTCCAGGAGCGTCGCGATCCGCGCCGGGGTCGCACGAAAGCCGGCCGCGCGGATGTCCGTCCGCGCCCGCTCCAGGTCGCTGACCGCCACCCGCTTGTCGGCGCCCGCGACGGGTCCGCTCGGCGAGGCGGCCGGCGTCCGTTTGGGCGACTTGTCGGCGGGGGAGTCTCGAGATTCCATTTCAGGTCAGCGGGCAGCGATCGTCTGGGTCTGGCCCCAACCCACGTGGGCGATCATTGGGGCGATCATGGGGCGGAAGACGGTTGGTCGAAACGACTCTCGTCCGGAACGGTTCGGCTGTCAACGGTCGGAGCGACGCCCCGAACGGCGAAGTCATCAGAATAGTGGATCGTTTCCATTGAAAGAACGGGGCAAAGGTCGAAAGCGAGCGACCGGCGTGGGACCAGGCGTATTCGCATTTGACTAGCAATATCTTAAGGTATTCCCTTACCGAGATTCATGTAATGAGGTCGGGATCGCCCGACGGAATCACGATGGTCGAGTCCCGGTGCGGACCCAGCCGATCGTCGTGCCTTCCTTCCATTGCCTTCCGCCGGACTGCTTTGATGTTGATCGCTTGGCTGCTGACCGCCTACTGCGTTTTGATTGTGGCGGCATCGGTCGGTGGTGGTTGGTTGCCGACGTTCGTCCGCATGACTCACCTGCGGACCCAGTTGCTGATGAGCTTTGTGGCCGGGCTGATGCTGGGGATTGCCACGCTGCACCTGCTCCCCCATTCGTTCGAATGGATCGAGTCGACGAGCCAGGTCGGGGCCTCGATGCTCGTTGGCGTGCTGTTGATGTTCGTGTTGTTGAGAGTCTTTCATGTCCATTCGCATGGCGAGTTGCCCGTCGCGATCGATGCCCCGCTGCCTCGGGACCCGGGTTCCCACTTGGCGATCGCGGCGGGGGGGCCTGCCGCCGCCCATGACGGTTGCGGCCACGGGGGGGGGCATTCGGAACACGATCACGCCCGCCCTCGCAGTCTCAACTGGATCGGGATGTTTTTCGGGCTCGGTCTGCATACGGTGATGGACGGCGTGGCCTTGGGGGCCAGCGTGACGGCGGATGCGGGACATGGCGCCTGGTTGGGGCTTGCCGGCTTGGGTACGTTCCTCGCGGTCGCGCTGCACAAACCGCTCGACGCGTTCGCGATCGGATCGGTGATGGCCTCCGGGGGCTGGTCTCCGACCCAGAGGGCGTTGGTCAACCTCGCCTTTTCGCTCTGTTGTCCGCTCGGGGCAGCGATTTTTTATCTCGGTGTGACGCACTGGGGGCTCGGCGAAAGCGTGCTGGGCTATGGCCTGGCGCTGTCGGCGGGCTTCTTCATTTGCATCGCGCTCGCCGACTTGCTGCCCGAGGTTCAGTTCCATGACCATGATCGTTTCAAGTTGACCACCGCGCTGGCGCTAGGGATTTTACTGGCGATCGGGATCGAGAGCCTGCCGGGGCATTCGCACAATCATGATGAGCATGAACATGAGCCCGCGGCTCACGAGCACGCACCGGCGAGTTCCGCACGGCTGCCCTTGGAGGAACGACTCCGCGTGACCCCGACGGCCGCGGACCGCGCGTTGTCCGTTGGCGGTGGGTCGACCGGGGACGGCGCCGCGCCGTAACTGGCGCTGCCTGACCGACCGGCGCTCCCGCGGCCGACAGGGTGGTCAGGTTGGAAGTTCTGGAGTTCTGGACGGCGGATTTTTCTCGATAGCGGATTGAAGGGTGACGGGATGGAAACGAGGCGGTTGGGGAATTCGGACCTGCGGATCACCGCGATCGGAATCGGCGCTTGGGCGATCGGCGGCCCCGGTTGGGCGTTTTCCTGGAGTGACCAGGACGACCGCGTGAGCGAGCGGGCGATCCACGCGGCGCTCGATGCCGGCATCAACTGGATCGATACCGCCGCCGTGTATGGGCTCGGGCATTCCGAAGAGGTGGTGGCGTCGGCGCTGCAGAGCTATTCCGGCCCGAAGCCCTACGTGTTCACGAAGTGCGAGCGGAGTTGGGATCGCGACGGTCAGATCGTCAAAGTGCTGAAGGCCGCCTCGATCCGCCAGGAATGTGAAAACAGCCTCCGGCGGTTACGGGTCGAGACGATCGACTTGTACCAAATCCACTGGCCGGAACCGGACGCTGATATCGAAGAGGGCTGGAGTACTCTGGCGGCGTTGCGGCAGGAGGGGAAGGTGCGCTGGATCGGGGTTTCCAATTTCGACGTGGCCCAACTGCGGCGGATCGCGGAGATCGCACCGATCACGTCCTTGCAACCGCCCTATTCCATGATCCGCCGCGAGATCGAAGCTGAGGTCTTGCCGTACGTCGCATCGCAGTCGATCGGCGTGCTGGCCTACTCGCCGATGGGGTCGGGCATGCTGACCGGGGCGATGACCCGCCAACGGATCGAAAGCCTGCCCACCGACGACTGGCGAACACGCAACGCTCAGTTTCAAGAACCGTTGCTGACCCGCAATTTGAAGATCGCGGACAAGGTGATCGAGGTCGCTCGCCGCGTCGGGCGCACGCCGGGCGAGGTCGCCATCGCGTGGGTTTTGCGACATCCGGCGGTCACCGGGGCAATCGTTGGTATTCGCACGCCGGAACAAGTCGCCGGGATCGTCGGTTCGCTGGACTATCGACTGGACGCGGCCACCGCCGCCGAACTGGATGCCTTCCTGACAACCGTCGCCTAGCCGTTGNNGTTGGGCGTGGTCGATCGGTGAGGAGATGGCGCGGAGATGGCGATGCAGAACGAGCAAAACTGGGAGCGAGTTTTTCCGGCCGGTGAGCATCGCTGGTCGATGGGGCTGCAACGCGGCGAATCGGCCGCGTCCTTCTTTGCCGTGCAAGACCCTTCGCTCGGCGTGCTCGCTCAGCGGCGGGTTTGGTTGAGCGAGGACTTCGGCCGCTATGCCCTGGCCTTGCCGCTGGCCACGGCGGTGGTGCGGGAGGCGACCGAGTACGCGAGCGGGCTCGGGACCGCGTTGCCGTCACACGAGCCGCGGACGGAGACGCGCCTGTTCGCCTTGGGCGTCGCCTGGGAGCCCGATTTTGTGTTGCTGTCTCCGGGGCAAGCCGGGGTCCACAACCTGGTCGCCGGCGTGGTCTGCTTTCCGAGTTCCTGGGCGCTGGGCGAGAAGCTCGGCAGACCGCTGAGCGAGGTTCACGCTCCGGTGCCGGGGCTCAACGAATCGCTGGGGAAGCAGATCGACCTGTTTCTGAGCAAAATCCGCCCCGGGGATGTCTGGCGCCGCGAGAACTGGGGGCTGAGTCGAGACTCGGAGCTGAACCATCACCCGGCCGTTGCCCGCCCGCGGCTCGATGACCAGGTCCATGCCGACGAGGTTTGGATTCGCCTGGAACACCAATTGTTGACCCGGTTGCCGCGCAGCGGCGCGGTGCTGTTCGGGATTCGCGTGGAAGTGGTGCCGCTGACCAGGGTGCTCGCGGACCCGCCGGCCGCGATGCGGATGGCGCGTCAGTTGGCGACACTGTCCGAGGTGGTGGCGGAATACAAAGGGGTATTCCGGTCACGCCCATCGATTCTGGCGTTACTCCGCCAGGCCTGCGAGTGACGCGCCGCACACCGCCGCGACCTCGTCGCTCGCGGTGATCGGGTCCCTGGCGGCGGCCGGCCGTTCCGTGGCGACGATATCGGCGAGCTGGGCCAGCAGCATCGCCGTCGCACCCCAAATGCCGTGCTGGTCGACGTGATAAGCGACCGCGTCGAAGTGATATTCGCCGACGAGTTGGCGTTCCCGGAATACCTTGCGGGAACGGACTTGGTTGGCGGGGCCGCGGGGGCAGCGGAGCTTTTCGAACGGGAGTTCGATGACCGCGTCGACTTCCGCGGGGTCGGGTTGCCAGGCCGCTTCCGGCCAGCCGCCGGTGAACACGACCGGATAGACGAGATGGTTGCTGGCGTAGACGTAGATCGGATCGAGTTGCCCGCGGACCGTCGGCTCGATCGGGAGCAGGCCGAGTTCCTCCTCGAACTCCCGCAGCGCCGCTTGGACCGGAGTTTCGCCGGCTTCGAATCCGCCGCCGGGGAAGCAGATCTGGCCAGCATGATGCCGCAGGCTGGTCGGCCGCAGCGTCAGCGGCACGATCCAGGAGTGATCGGGCCGTTGCAGGAAGGCGATCGCCACCGCGGCGTGTCGCGCGTCGGCCGGGGCCGGACCCCGGTGTCGCCCGTAGGCGAGCGTCGGGGCACTGGCTCGAGTCCGGACGCGACGCCAACGGGGATCATTCAGGGCCTGTTGCAGTCGCTGGGGCAAGTCGTCCATGGGGTGCCGCTGCTACTTTGCGTTGATCGCGAACATCGTTCAGCTATCGATTTCGACCCGTTCACCCTGCTTGTCGCGGCAATCGATTTCGAGCGCCTCGGGGTACAGGCTTTCGCTGCCGAGAATCTGCACGGTCATTTCGCCGCTATCCTCCAGTTCCATGACGCTGCGGCGTTTCTTGTTGTTCAAAAACGCCGCGACTTCATCGTTCACCCGGATCGTCACGCGCACGATGTGCGTGTTGCGGCAGGCCAACGCCAGCATCCGGATGACTTCGATCGACATGCTCTCCGCCGTTTTGACCAAACCGCGTCCCTGGCAGCAAGGGCAATCGGTATAGATGCTCCGTTTGAGGCTGGTGCGGATCCGCTGGCGGGTCATTTCGATCAGCCCGAAGGGGCTGGTGCGAAGGATCTTGGTGCGGGCGCGATCCTTGATCATCGCGTCGCGCAGCGCCCGTTCGACCTTGCGGCGATGCGATTCACGGCGCATGTCGATGAAGTCGTTCACGATCACGCCGCCGAGGTCGCGGAGCCGCAGTTGACGGGCGATCTCTTTCGCGGCGACCATGTTCAGTCGGAAGGCGTTCTCATCGGCCGAGTCGCTGCCGCCGCGGAAATTGCCGCTATTGACGTCGATCGCCACCAGGGCTTCCGTCGCATCGATGACGATCGAACCGCCGCCAGGCAGGTCGACTTTCCGCTGGTTGATCTTGGCGATCTCTTCTTCGAGCTTGTACTTATGAAACAGCGGTTGGCGGGCTTCGTAGAGCTTGAGGTGATCGACGAACTGCGGCATCACCATCTTGAGAAACTCGCGGGTCTTCTCGTAGGCCTCTTTCTCGTCGATGTAGATCACGTCGATGTCGCTGGACAGGACGTCGCGAATGGTCTTGATGATCATGTCGCTTTCTTCGTAGATCGGCCCCGGCTCGGTCGTGGCCTCGATCCGCTTGACGATCGATTTCCAGAGCCGCAGCAGGTACTCCATGTCCCGCTCCAGTTCTTCTTCTTTCCGCAGGGCACCCGCGGTGCGAACGATGAAGCCGAGCCCCTTGGGCGGATTGATCGCCAGCAAGCAGCGGCGGAGCCGTTTGCGGTCGTCCTCGTCCTCGATCTTGCGGCTGACGCCCACGCGGGCCAGCGCCGGCATCAGCACCAGGTAGCGACCGGGGATCGAAATGTAGGTGCTCAGCGTCGGCCCCTTGGTGCCGATCCCTTCCTTGATGACTTGCACCAACACCTCGTCGCCGCGTTTCAGAACCTCTTGGATCGGTGGCTTGTTGCGTGGGCGGCCGCCCTTGAAGGCGGTCTTCGAGCCCCGTCCGGTTTCGCGGGCTTTCTCGGCGGAACGCTGGGCCATCTCGTCCGACTCACGCATGATCTCCACCGGGTCGTACCCGCCCTGGCGGAAGTACTGTGGCTCGACGTCGCTGATGTGCAGGAAGCCGTTGCGGCCGACACCGAAATCGACGAACGCCGCTTGGATACTCGGCTCCAAGTTGACGATCCTGCCGCGGTAGATGTTGCCCGCGTAGGCTTCGACACTTTTGCGTTCGATGAACAGTTCATCGAGCCGGTTGTCCTCCATGATCGCGATGCGGCTCTCTTCGGGCTGGGCCACATTGATCAGCATCTCTTTTTTCATCAGCTTCGTTCCTTGAACGAGGTGTTTGTGGGATGAGTGGTTTCGGCCGTCGGCATCGCGACGGGCAGATTGCCCCGTAGGGCGTGAGTGGGGTCGCTGCGTTCGTCGACCAGGATGACGCGGGTGCGGCGCGGGACGCCGCCATGTTCGATCAGACCTTCCAGCCCGATCGCCGCGAGCACGTCGGACGGCTTGAGCGTCGCGCCCTCGGCTTCGACGATCGTTAGGCAGAGGGTTTGATCACGGAGTTCGAGCAACGGGAGGTGGGTCGCGATCTCGGTCGAGACTTCTCGCCCGTTCCGGGTGAATTTCACCGTCCCGAGGCGTTTGGCGGCCTCGATCGCCGATCCGATCTCCTCCCGGGAGCGGACTTGCGAGGTGAACGATTCGGGGATGGTGATTTCGTATTGGCCGCAGTGGATCCGGGCCTTCGCCAAGTTCGGGAACGAGGGGTCGGGCGTGCCGTTGGCCGCCGCGCGAGCCACCCGTCGCACGTCGCCGATCTCGAGTCCCGGCTGCCCGTCGTCGACCAACCGCTGACGGAGCGACTCGGGGCTGATCGAGACGGTCAGTTCGAATTCGATGACTTCGTCGCAGCCCTCGACGCCCAAGGCCAATGCCGAAGGGAAGCTGATCCGCGGCTTGGGGTGAAAGCCCTGGGACAGCGACAGCGGCAATTCGGCCCGGCGGAGCAACCGTTCCCACAACCGCTGCAAATCGCGGTGGCCGATCCAACGCAGCAAGCCGGTTTTGGCAAACCGGATGCGGTAGCGTTCGCGGGTCGGCGGCGGGGTGGAAAGGACGGCGTTCATCTCGGGATCGGCTTCGCGGGTGGCGGTGTCGGGGATGGGGTGTTGAGTTGAGTCTGCGGGTCAGGACACGATCAATTCGGGGGCGATCTTTCCGAGCCGTTCGAGCAGGTACAGGTCGATGTCACGAGCCGCTTCCAGCGTCATCGCCCGGGCGGCGATCTCTTCGCACTGGGCGAGCGACACGCTGCGGATCGCTTTCTTCAGCTTGGGCAACGCGTTCGGCGAGACGCTGAGGCTGCGGACCCCCATCCCGACCAACAACAGCGAGCGGGCGGGGGTGCTGCTCATTTCTCCACAAATCGAGAGCGGCACGTTGGCCTCGGCGGCCACGTCGACGCAGCGGCGGATCAAGCGCAACACCGCGGGATCGCTGGATTGATAAAGGTCCGCGACGCATTCGTTGCTGCGGTCGACCGCCAGCGTGTACTGGACCAGGTCGTTGGTGCCGATGCTGAGAAAGTCGACCTCTTTGACAAAGCGGTCGAGCATCAGCACGGCTGCCGGCACCTCGACCATCATACCGATCGGGATGTCGCGGCGGTGCGGAACCCCCTCCTCGGCCAAATCCTCGGCGATCGTGTTGAGCAACAGCTTGGATTGCCGCAGCTCGCTGAGGGTCGTGACCAGTGGGAACATGACCCGCACGTCCCCATGCACGGCCGCCCGTAGCAAGGCCCGCAGCTGGGGGCGGAACAGCTCGGGGCTTTTGAGCGACAAGCGGATGCTGCGGAGTCCCAAAAAGGGGTTCGGCTCGGGTTCGCTGACGGGCCGGCTGCCCATCTTGTCGGCGCCCAGATCGAGCGTCCGGATCACGACCGGACGGCCATGCATCGCTTCGACCACTTCGCGGTAGGCGAGGTAGTGGTCCTCCTCGCTCGGCTCCTCGTCGCTAGCCAAGTACAGGAACTCGGTGCGGTACAGCCCGATGCCCGCGGCGCCGCGCTCCAAGCAGGCCGCGACCTCGTGCGGGAATTCGATGTTGGCGCTCAGCGCGACCGAGACGCCGTCGGTGGTGATCGCCGGTAGGTCTCGCAGCTCGGCCAACCGCAACGCCAAGTTGTTCCGCCGCTCGCGTCCCTCTTCGTAACGCCGCAGCGTCTCGTCGTCGGGGTCGAGGATCACGATGCCGCGGTCGCCGTCGACGATCACCTGAGCGGTGCCTCGAACCGTTTGCAGGAAATCGCCGATACCGACGACGGCCGGCAATTCGAGCCCCTTGGCGACAATCGCCATGTGCCCGCCGGGACCGCCGATCTCGGTGCAGAAGCCGCGGACGTAGCGGCGATCGAGGTTCGCGGTTTCCGAGGGGGTCAGGTTGTGGGTCAGCACGATCACCGGCTCGACCAATTCGCTGAGCGGCCGCCGTGTGACCGCCCCGAGCTGCTCGAGCAGTTGTTGTTCGATATCGACCACGTCGTCGGCCCGCTGGGCGAGCAGCGAGTTTTCCAACTTGCGGAGGTCGGAAGCGTAACGGTGCAGCACCTGGCTGACCGCATAGGCCGCCGATTGGTTGCCCTGCCGGATCCGACGTTGCAGTTCCGCATGCAACCGTGGGTCGTGCAACATCTGCAGCTGGGCGGCGAAGATGTCGCCGGTGGAATCGCCCGCGATCGCCGCGGTTTCCATCCGGCTCGATTCCAGGCTCCGCGAAACGGCATCGACGGCGCGACGGAGTCGCTGAGTCTCCTCCTCGATGTCCTCAAGGGCGACTTGGCAGTTCGGGATTCGGTAACCTTCTCGATTCAGCACGAGTGCTGGGCCGATGGCTACGCCGGGGGAAACCGGAATTCCATGGAGTTCAAGCATCGAGAGCCGAACCCGCGCCGGGCAAGTCCCAGCAGTCGGTCAGCGCCGTTGGTTCGGCGGCAGACCGGGGGATCTTCCAGGAGCGGGGTACGGATATCCATCATTTTTGTTCGGGTGTATGGCTGGTTAGCGGCCCGATCGCCATCTGCCGCGCTCCCAATCCCGGTCGCCGCGATCCCGTCGGTGCGAGAAGACGTGCCAGTCGGATTGCTCAGCGCGAGGCTTATCGGGTCACTCCAACTCGTGAAAACCGCTATCAAACAATTCCGCAATCAGCGTGACCGCCTGTTCCGCATCGATCCCTTCCGCCATCAACGACATCTCCGTGCCGCAAGCGGCGCCGAGCGTCAACAGCGATAAGATACTCTTGCAGTCCGCGCGATAGCCATCCTTCTCAAGCATGATTTCTGCTTGATGGCGATTCGCCTCACGGACGAGCATGTCGGCGGGGCGAGCATGCAGACCTTGAGGGTTTCGGACGACGACGTTTCGGGTGACGACGGTGGAACTCATGGCGGCGTAGTCGCCGATCGTTTTGAGGGCTGTGGGTTACTGAAGGACTAGCTGCCGAACTGGCTGTTGTCAGCCTCTTCGAGCAATTGCTGGATATCCCCGGCGGTCCGGCTCTGCTTCAAAAAGCGACAGAACGTTTCGCCGCGAAGCTGTTTCGAAATGTTTTCCAAGGCCCGCAGGTGATCCCCGGGGCGATCTGGCGGGCTGATCAACACGAAAAACAGCTGTACCTTTTCGCCGTCCAGACTGTTGAAGTCGACCCCATCGACGCTCACGCCGACCGTGCCGATCAACTTGCCGACTCCAGAATGCTTGGTATGCGGGACCGCGACCCCGCGGCCAATCCCGGTACTCCCCAACTCCTCACGCTTCATGATCGCGGCGACGATGTCGGCCTTCTCGTCCGCGTCGATTTCGCCAGCTTGCAACAGCGAGTCGACCAATTCCTCGATCACGTCGCGCTTGTTATCCGCGGCCAATTGCGCGCGAATCGCCTTCGTACAAATAAAATCGGAAAACTTCATCAATCGGATTCCTTGTGTCGTGTGTGCGGCGCCGCAACCGGCGCCAGGGCGGGTGGCACGCAGCCACCCTTCGTTACGCCGACGGGGCAAATCGCCGACAAGTGCGTCCCTCGATCGGGCGTTGGCCAATCAGCCGGCTAACACGCAAAGTGGCAACCCGCCTCGACCATCTCGAGCCTGATCCGTGAGCACTCATCAGCCCCTCCAGCGTTCTGCCCACCCGCTGCCGTCGGCATCACCCCACCGCTTCGCCTCATTCGGCTTCCAAGTTCGGTTCGATGTGCTTGTGACTGACGGCCCGGTGGCCCGTGAGCTTTTCTTTGGTCCTGCGGAGCTGCTGTTCGATCTTCGGCAACGCCAAATCCAACGCCCCCAGCACCGTGGTCGCCTCCGCCGATGCGACGCAGGAAGACGCATGCTCGGCGGAAACCTTGATTTCCACCCACGGATGGTCCAGCTGCTTCAAATCGATAATCACCTCAATCGCATTGATTCGGTCGAACAGACGACGCAATTTCCCCACCTTCTCTTCAACCAAAGGCTGGTCCCCCGGTTGCAGTTCGCCATGACGGACGGAGATGCTGGTTTGCATCGCTGACTCCTGTAAATCGAATGATCAAAAGGGGATAGAACGAGTTTTCAACCCACCCGATCCGACAATCGGGATCGGACGGATCGGTTCGTCCAGCACTCCCCGCCCATTCCGGCGCATGAAAACGCCCTCGGAACCTGCTGGCCAACCTTGGCGGGCCGCTCGCTCCGAGACCTTTCGCGCTTCGTCGGACTGCCAAATTGGCTGATCGATCTTCGTCGAGTCTCCAGGGAGGCTCCGTCGAAGTGCAGGATTCACCTTCATCGGCTTCGTTGGGAGCGGCATCATAACAGACGCTGCGCCCTGCTGGGGAGACGGGACTTTATCCATTTTTTACTAGTCGCTGGATAAGTCGAGCGCAAAGTCTCGCTCCGAATGGCTTTTACGCAACTTGCGCGTCCCCCTCGGAAGGGGTTCGTCCGGGTGGCCCGCTCTCGCCACCCCGTCNNTCGCTCGGCCCGTCCGCGGTGGGGGTGACCCCATCGCCTGGTTGGCCCTAGCCAGAATGCCTGATTGCGCCAACCATAACAGCATCCCGTAACACGATCCTCCATCCCGCCCCCTCCAACCCATCCGGCGCCTTCGTGAGTCAGACACCCCGCGACCCGTCCACGCCCGTGCAGGGGGTCGCCCTCGACATGGATGGCTTGCTGTTCGACACCGAGAACCTCTATTGGGAGGTCGGCCAGCGACTGCTCGTCCCCCGGGGCCACAGCTTCTGCAGCCAATTGCAACAGCGGATGATGGGCCGAATCGGTGTCGCCGCGATCCAGGAGATGATCGATTTCCATTCGCTCGACGACGATCCCCACGAGTTGCTAGCGGAATCGGACGAAATCTACAGCGACTTGCTCGGTGCCGGCCCCCCCGCGATGCCGGGGATGCCGGAATTGATCGCCGCGCTGCGTTGCCAAGGCATCCCGTTCGGCGTGGCGACCAGCAGCCGCGGCCGATTCGCCCTGCGGATCCTTCGCGCCCAGCCCTGGTTCGAGTCGTTGGCGTTCCTGTTGACCGGCGATGACGTCCAGTTCGGCAAGCCTCACCCGGAAATGTACCTGCTCGCCGCCAACCGACTCCGGATCGAGCCGGCCCGGATGCTGGTCCTGGAGGATAGCGGTAATGGCTCCGCCGCCGGGGTTGCTGCCGGGGCGGTGGTGATCGCCGTCCCCAGTGAACACACGCGGCAGCACGCCTTCCCGGGCGTCCACGCCATCGCCCAGACGCTCGCCGACCCGGTCATCCACCGGTTATTGAACAACGAAGTTTCGGCGGATTCCGCAACCGGCTAAGCTAATACCCACTCCACCGCTTCGTCCATCTTCGGAAACGCCGTTCCATGTCCCGGACCCGAAAGCCCGATCTGCCCAGCCCCGCCGCCGCGAAGGCCAGCCCCGCCGCCGCGAAGGCCAGCCCCGCCGCCGCGAAGGAACGTCCGGCCGCCGCCGGGAACTCGGATACGCCCGCCGCTGACGACAATAGCCACCTCAGCCCCGCGGCTCGACGCGCCGAAGAGATTCGGGTTTCCGGCTACCGCGAAACGGTCGAGTCGCTCGTCGTCGCCCTCATTTTGGCGCTGCTGTTTCGCGGGTTCCTCGCCGAAGCGTTTGTCATCCCGACCGGTTCAATGGCCCCCACCCTGATGGGGGAACACAAGGATTTGTTCTGCTCGCAATGCGAGATGCGTTACCAAGTCGGGGCCAGCATCGAGTCGCGGTCGGGGGATATCGTCGTCGGCGGGATCTGTCCGAATTGCCGTTTCGTCCAGCCGCTCGACCTGGCTTCCGACCCCGGCACCCGCTCGTTCAGCGGCGACCGGATCCTGGTCAGCAAGTTCGCCTACGCGGTGTCCGATCCCAGACGCTGGGACGTGGCCGTGTTCAAGTATCCCGGCAACCCCAAGCAGAACTACATCAAGCGGATCGTCGGCCTGCCGAACGAAACGTTGCTGATTCATCACGGCGACGTCTACGCCCGACCGCTGGATTCCGAACCGGCGGCGGTGGCCCAGTCGGGCGAAACGCGGGAGTCGGTCCAGGACATGCAGTTTCGCATGTTGCGCAAGCCGCCGGGCAGGCTGCTGGCGATGTCGCACGTGGTCTATGACTCGGCCTTCGAACCGACCGCCCTGACCCGTGCCGGATTTCCCTCGTCATGGCAGCCCTGGAAGCCCGGCGCCACGGCACCCCCGACCGATTCCTGGGTCGTGAAACGGGGCGAGGGGTCGGCGCTGGCGACCGTCACGGCGGCCGATGACCAGTGGAAGTGGTTGCGTTATTTCCACCGGACCGCGAACTCGTCGCAATGGGAACGGGCTGAGCAAGGCCTGGGGATGGGCGAAGTCGACCCGTACTCCAGCGAGGCGATCACCGATTTTTATGCCTACAATACCTACCTGTTTTTGCCGTCTCACCTGGTCTTCGAGCGGTCCCCGCAGGAGATCGCGCGGGAACCGGCCGCGAACCTGCTGGACGGCCTGCTCCGGCGATTCCGGGCCCCCGCCGGTGTCTTCAGCCCCGATTTCGTCAGCGGCCAACTGGAGCAGTCCGGCAAGATGCCGCGATTCGGCCAGACGGACGCTGCCGCCACGGGGATGCACTGGGTCGGTGACCTGATTTTCGAAGTCGATGTCGAAACCACGGACGACGCCAAGGCGCTGATCCTGGAGCTCGTCGAAGCCGGGGTCCGCTACCAATGCCAGTTCGATCTCACCAGCGGCGCCGCCAAGCTCTCGATCTTGGACGGCGAAACGTCGCTGCCGCTGGGTGATGGCAAGGTGCAAGAGCCGTCCGTCTCCGCCAGTACCTCCGTCACCGCCGGCGAACGGGTCACGCTCCGCTTCGCCAACGTCGACGACCAGCTGACGTTGTGGATCAACGATCGCGTGATCAAGTTCAACGGCCCGACCGTCTACGATCATCGCGACTTCCGTAAACCCGCCGAGGATCGGCCACGGTTCGCGCCCGGCCAGCACCCCCTCGACGCCGCCCCCGTGGCGCTCGCGGTCCTGGGGGGCGAGGCGACCGTGCGGCATCTCAAGGTCGATCGCGACAAGTACTACATCTCGATCAGCAATACCTTCAACGGCTTGGTCGATTACGCGGACGACGGCCGGTCAGGCCCCCGTCAATCGCTGGAAGAGATTCAAGAGGCGCTGCTGAATCCCGAACTGTGGGAAGATTTCGCGGGTTGGCAACGACGCCGGACCGTGGCGTTCGACCTCGGCGAGGACCAATTCTTTCCGATGGGCGACAACAGCCCCGAAAGCCAAGACGCGCGGTGCTGGACGACGTCCATCCCGTACAACGCCGTCGACGAAGACGCGTACCTCTGGGCCGATAAACACTACGTGCCGCGCGACCTGCTGGTCGGCAAAGCCCTGATGGTCTTCTGGCCGCACACCTGGTCCCAGCCGCTGCCCTTCACGCCCAACCTGAAGAAAATCCGGCTGATCCGCTGAGCGGCTGGTGGACGAGCCGGATTGCATCCGACGGCACGCAACTGGCCTTGCGGAGGGCGGCGCAGCGCTCAGCCGTGCGGTTCAGCATGGTCGGATGAAGCGCCGACGTCGCCAAGCTCACGGGCGAACGAGCGTCGCGGCGGGTTCGGTTGAGGCGAACCAGGCACAGCGGGAGACTTGCTGGGGCGAGTGAGCACCCGGACGAACGCCGAGTACCGCACGATCGCTGAGCACCGATCGCGCAGCGGGCGGTCGGATCAACGGGGGATGGCGGCTTCGATCCCCTGCTCGATTTCCACCAACTGTTGCCGCATCGCCAAGTTTTCGCGGTACAGGCTGGTCAACGTCGCTTTGGTTTCATCCAACTGTTGCCTGACCGTGCCGTTGTAAGCGCTGATGGCGTTCCGCTCGACCTGGATTTGCGCGAAATCCTTTTCCAGTTTCAACTTCGCCTCTTGGTTGGCGGCCAACATCTTGACCGTGGCCGCGATGGCGTCTTCCAGAACCTTTTGTTCGAGTTCCAACTGTTGGCGGCGGATGCCGAGCGTTTCCAGCCGCAGCCGTAGTCGCCGTAGCACCATCCGGTAATCGTTGAGCGGGCGGACATAATAATTGTCGACCAGCTTGGCGACGCCCGCGTCGATCAATTCGTTGGCGGCTTCTTCCTTGAGGACCAACTGCTCGCCGACGTTGAAGCTCACCGATCCGTCCTCGCCGCCGCGTTGCAGCCGGCTGTCGACCGCCTGACCACTGCCGTCAAAGAATCCGCCATCCAACGCGCCGCGCTGTTCCGGACTGTCGACGGCGATTTTATGCGTCTGGGTGAACTCGATCTTGATCCAGCGGCTCGGCGGCGGGTCCTCCGGCAACGCGCGGCTGCCGTCGCGGGTGTATTTGGCGAGCGTGTCCGGCGATAGCCCCTGCCCCATCAACTGGGTCAGCAGGTCGGTATCGACCCGACCGAACAAAGCGTCGTCCGTCACCTCGCTCCCTTCGGCGATGAACACGTCATGGTCATCGAGCGGCAGCAACTCATACAGCGCCCAACTGCTCGCCTGGCCACTGGTGATCGCTTGAAGCTGGGGTGCCTCGAGCCTGCCGGTCGGTTCCAGGACCACTTGGGTGGGGGTGCTGGAGCGGACCCGGAACTCACCGAGATAGAAGGTCGGAATCGCGACTTCCAGCCCAGGTCGAACGGTCTCGGCGAATCCGTAAACGATCAGACCCACGGGAACCAGCGGACTCGGGGCCGCAGGCGCCGCCGCGCCGGCGGCTGGGGGCGTACCGGCTGCGGGGGCAGGTGTCGCCGCGGGAGGTGCGACTTCGCCTTCCATCCCGGGGGGGACTTCGCTCGCTGGGGCAACTTTTTCCAAGGTGATGGCGGTGGGTGACGCGCCAGCGACCGCACGCAGATTATGCCACCGCCGACCGGCTTCCAGCGAATAGCGGTTGAGGTCTTCCTGCAACTCCAGCACGCCGACCCCCACGGCCGGATCGCCACGTTTTAGCGATTCCTGGTCCGAACGGAGCCGCACCAGTTGCGCTTCCAGATCCTCTTTGACTTTGTGCCAAGCGGCTCGGCTCTTCAGCGTCGCGGCGGTCGGCAGCAGCAGCACGATCGCCAACAGCAGCGAGAGGGTCGACGCCGTGACCGTGTACCAACGCAACAAATCCCGGCTTTTCCACATGAGAAAGCCGAACGCCAGCACCAAAAGGATCAGGACAGCTAGCAGGGCGTAAGACATGAGTGTGCCGAGCAAAGGGCGATTGTCGCGGAAAAAACCGAGGCCGAAACCCTGGGTGAGACGAGCGAGCCTGATCAGATCCTATTTTGGGGTGCCGTCAGCGTCAAGTTTTTACCGCCGCATCTGGCTCCCCGACGGCTCGGCCGTGGGAATGTTCGTCAAGGATCCGCTAATCGCTACAGCTTGCCCAGGTGGCGCGACGGGCATAACCCCGGAAACAATCCCGCGCGGGGGTGCCGGTTGTATCAAGCGAAGCGGTTGTTCTGTCCGATCCTGATTTTCGAGTCGGTCGGGTTCGCGCGATCAATCGTTTTGTAACGGGCCGACGGTCAGATCCCCTCCAGTCGAAATGGGACGGTAATGAAGATGCGATCAACTGGGCGTGCGACCATTTCTGATCACGCGAATGCCCACGAAACCGTGACGCCCCTCGCCCACCGGTCGCGGTGGTCAGGCTGGGCGACCGACGCCCGGGCCACGATTTCCTTCGGCCTACTCGTCGCGACCATCGTGGCGGCCTCGGGTTGTCATCGCCAGTACTACCGCCGCCAAGCGGATATGGAAGCGCACGCGTTGATCGACGAAAAATTCGATCACGCCTGCCAGGATACCGGGCAGAAGCTGCGGGTCCAGCCAGACGCGCGGAGCCGTATGTTCAATCCCTTCGATCTCGATTTCCAGCCGATGCCGGTCGATGACCCGGCGGCGCATCGCTACATGCACCAGGTCGATGGCCGCCGCGGCTACCCGCTGTGGCACGCCGCCGGCACGACCAACACCACCGAAAACCCAGAATGGTGGCAGCACCTGCCGCTGGACGAGAACGGCGTCCTGAGGCTCAATGCCGACAGCGCGGTGCAACTCGCGCTGCTGCATTCACCCGAGTACCAGCGTCAGATCGAACAGCTCTACCTGTCGGCCTTGGACGTGAGCAGCGAACGGTTCCGCTTCGATACCCAGTTTTTCGGCGGCCTGCAGTCGTTCTTCACGGCCGACGGCCCCGATCGCGGACCTGGCGGCAGCAGCTCCACCGTGACGCTCGCCCCCTACAGCGTGGGACGCCGGCCGCTGGCCATGCAGCGGACGTTCGCGACCGGTGCCGACCTGCTGGTCGGTTTTGCTAACGGCTTCGTGTGGGAGTTCAGCGGACCGAATACCCAATCCGCTAACACCCTGCTCGACTTTACATTGTTGCAACCGCTGCTGCGTGGCGCCGGCCGCGATCGCGTGCTGGAGCGTTTGACGCTGTCGGAACGCCGACTGTTGGCCAACGTCCGGGCGTTCGAACGCTACCGCCGCAGTTTCTACCTGTCGATCACGACCGGCCGGTCGACGGAAAGCACGGTGCAGCGGAGCGGTGGTGTGTTCGGCGTCGGGCTCGCCGGCTTTACCGGCCTTGGCGGCGGCTTTTCGGGGCTTTCCGGCGCCGGTGGCGGCGGCTCAGGCTTCGGCGTCGCGGGTGGCGGTGGCGTCCCCGATGCCGGTGGTTTCCTCGGGTTGCTGCAGAGCCAATTGCAAATCCGCAACCTCGAAGAAAACCTTGCCAGGTTGGAAGAGAACCTGCTGATCCTCGAAGACACCCTGATCGAATTATTGACCACGATCCCGGAGGATTCCGAATCGATCCCGCGGCAGCGGTTGCAGATCGCCCAAGCCCGTTCGGCCTTGCTGAACGCGCAAACCCAATTGATCAGCCGACGTGCCGACTATCAGAACGATCAGGACCGCTTCATGCGGGGCCTCGGTCTGCCCCCCTACCTGTGCGTCGAGATCGATGACCCGATGCTGCAACGGTTCGAGCTGATCGACGAAACCTTGCGTGGTCGCCGCGAGCAGCTGATCGACCTTCGTACCAACGCCGGTGCCATCAACCTCAAGGTGCTGGAATTGGCCGAACGGAGCGTCGATCCCGACACCGGGCTGCCGAAGATGACCCTCCGCTGGTCGCCCGAACTCGCCACGAGCATCCAGCAGCTCAGGGCCTCGCTGGGGCCGTTGATGGAATTCCGCAGGCAGGTCGTGGAGCAGGATTTACCCCGCGTCGCCGCCGACTTGGAACGACTTCGGCAATCCCAAGACGAACGCCGCCGCCAATCGGCCGCGCTCCGCCAGACCTACGAGAGCAACCGCAAGCAGCTCTGCAGCCTGCTCAACTTCGACGGGGTCAGCAACGACCTGTTCGGCGGCGATCAGATCGCCTCGATCGTGACGGAATTGGATGATGACTTCCAGAAGTTGACGGCGAAGTTCGCCCGTTACGACGGACTGTTGGAACAGCTCGGAGGGAAACTCGATCGGTTCGCCGAAGGGAAGCAGACCGGAGACGTCGACCCCGATGAAATGGCCGATACGATCCGCAATGACGTGATCCTCGCCAGCCAGGATATCCTCACCGACCTGGCCGACGACGTGCTCGCACTGCAACTGATCCAGGCCCGCTCCCGCACCGAAAGCGTTGTCCTTCCCGAAGTGCGGCTGACCCCGGCCGAGGCCTTCCAGATCGCTCAGGCCAACCGCCGCGACTGGGCCAATGCCCGCGCCGCCTTGGTCGATTCGTGGCGGTTGATCGAGTTCAACGCCGACGACCTGGAAAGCTCGCTCGACGTGGTTTTCTCGGGCGACGTGCAGAACTTCGGCAACAACCCGCTGGACCTTCGCAGCAGCACGGGCCGGATGCGGGTCGGTCTCCGCTGGGACGCGCCGCTGACCCGGCTCCAGGAACGCAACACCTACCGCCAATCGCTGATCGAATTCGATCAGGCCCGTCGGACCTACTACCAGTACGAAGACGGGATTTGGCAGCTGGTCCGCGGCCAGCTTCGGCAGATCCTGACGAACCAGATCAACTTCGAACTCGGTCGGCAATCGGTCCGGATCGCCGCGGAACAACTCGAGCTGAACGAAGACCTTCGCGTCTTGCGAGACG
The DNA here is from genome assembly GCA_002422955.1 of Planctomycetaceae bacterium UBA6172. GTDB lineage: Bacteria > Planctomycetota > Planctomycetia > Pirellulales > Pirellulaceae > UBA6163. The sequence goes on along the minus strand of DITY01000237.1, from coordinate 16,905 downwards.
TCCGCGGACTCAGCAGCGGACCGACGGCGGCCCGCGATACGATCAGCGCGTTGTCGGACTTGCTCAACTCCCAGAACACGCTGCTGAACCTGTTCGTGAACTATGAGGTGATCCGCCGCAGCATCGACTTCGATCTGGACACGATGCAGCTGACTCCCGAAGGGCTCTGGATCGATCCGGGTGCGATCACGCCGGAAACGCTCGGCAACGGCGATTGGCGGAACGCCAGCGGCGTCAGCGGTTGCAACGTCGCCTGCTATCCCGTGTCCGGGATGATCGACTCCAACGGCCCGCTTTCCGGTCTCGATCCGACCTTCGCGCCCCGCCCGATCGTCGAGGAAGTGCTGATCAATCCGATCCCGATGAACGGCGAAAGCTTCTAGCCGCCCTGTCCATCTTGGTCTCAACGCGATCAGGGTACCGAGTCCACATCGGTACCCTGATCTTTTTTCAACACCGCTCCCCTCTCCTCCCGCGGCGGCCCTTTAGTTCGTGAATAACAGCAGCCCTAAGGACGAACCGTTCCGCTTTCGCACCGGCGGCTGACGAGGTGGGCTCCCACGGCCCGCTCTGTCCGCCGGCTCCCCAGGCGATCGTCGGTTGCCTTTCGCCAGACCGACCGGGATAATCGAAGCGGATCATCAGGCGGCAGGATCGACCGAGCGAGACGGAACGGGGAGCGGATGGGCATGGCGGACGCAACGCAAAACGACGGGACTCCGGGCGCCGATCAATGCGCGGTCTACCTGAAGGCGCTTGGCGACCCCTGGCGGTTGAAGCTCGTCAAGGCGCTGCAGGCTGGCCCGATGAGTGTTTCCGATCTGGCGTTGCTGCTGGAATGCGAGACGGCCAACGTCTCGCACCACCTCCGTGTGCTGTTCCATGCCGACCTGGTCAGCACCCGGCGGGATGGACGGTTCATCTATTACCGACTCAATCGCGACCTGCTGCATGCCGGTCCCGCCAAGAAGGCGTTCGATTTCGGCTGCTGCAAGTTCGAACTCGCCAAGTGAGCAGCGCGTTCCCCACGCCGCGGAACCGGCGCGGCATTGCCCTGTTTGACGCACGGCGAAACAGCTCCTAAAACTTCGCTGCCCCCGACGCGTTCGTCGCGGGCTGATCCCGGGCGGAACGCGAGACATTTCGCGTTGCGGCCGTCCGGCGTCGAGTGATTCTGAAACTTTTCCTGATGGGCTGAACATGCGAATCGGAATGCGAACGGCGGAAGCTTTGGTCGAAGGCAACGAGGCCTATCTCTGCGCCGAGCCGGAAATCGTGATCGGGGAACTCGACGGCCCCGTCGGGACCGCGCTCGCCACCCTGATCGGTGATCAGGTCAAAGGCCACACCCGGGTCTTCGCGATCCTGAACAGCGACGTGCAGGTCAAGCCCGCGACGCTGATGGTCAGCAAGGTCACGGTCTCGAACAGTCGCTACACCAACATCCTGATGGGGACGGTCCAAGCCGGGATCGCCAACGGCGTGTTGGATGCCGTCCGCGCGGGGATCATCGACAAGTCGAAGGCCAACGAACTGGGGATCATCTATTCGGTGTGGCTCGACCCCAGCGTCAGCACGCTGGACAAGATCGATCATGCCGCGCTGTTCGAGATCCATCGCGAAGCGACGGTCAAGGTGCTGCGCAAGGCGATGGCCAACGAACCTTCGATCGACTGGCTGCTGGAAAACCAATCGACCGTCCAGCACTTCTTTCACGAACTCGGGGTCAAGGGCGAGCTCGAATCGGCGGACTGAGTTCGCGCGGCTGACGGCTTGGTCACGTCACCACAGCGTGTAGCCGCCATCGATCACCAGCGCCGCGCCCGTCATGTAGCGGGACGCGTCGCTGGCCAGGTAGACCGCGAGCGGGCCGATGTCTTCGGGGCGGCCGAACTCGCCCAGCGGAATCTGGCTGCGGAATGACTCGATCACTTCGGGATGCAGGTTCGACCAGCGGACGTTCGGCTCGGTCATGAAACCGCCCGGACAGATCGCGTTGACCGTGATCCGATGCGGCGCCCAATCGACCGCCGTGGCGCGGGTGAACTGCACCACCGCCGCCTTGCAGGCCTCGTAATGCCGGCCCGCGATCCCCCGCCCGGCGACGAACGCGTTGATCGAGGCGATGTTGATGATCCGCCCGCCCCCGCCCCGCGCGATCATCGCCCCGCCGATCAGCTTGCCGCAGAGAAACACGCTGGTCAGATTCAAATCGACGAGCCGCTGCCAGACCTCCAGCGGCATCTCCTCGGTCGCGATGTTCTCGCGCCGGCCGCCGACATTGTTGATCAAGATATCGATCGGCCCATGGTCCGCGAGCGCTCGCTCGCAAGCCTCCTGACAGCCTTCAGGCTGGCCGATATCGGCCAACAACCACGCGGCTTGACGGCCGATTCGCCGCAGGTCGGCGGTCGTCCGCAGCAGGCTCGCTTCGTCCCGACCGACGATCACGATGTCCGCGCCGGCCTCCGCCAACGCGAGAGCCATTTCCCGCCCCAACCCGCGGCTGCCTCCAGTGATCAGGGCCCGTTTGCCATCCAAGCGAAATCGATCCAGCACGGACATTTCGGCTCCTCCTCACCCTTAAAGTTTTGGGGTCCGGGTTAGGGGGTCAGGAGTCCATTGCCGGAACGGCCCTTCGGGTGCTTCGCACAATTGACTCCTGACCCCCTAACCCGACCCCGGTTCCTGCGCCCGTTTCGAACGCCGTGCCGCGTGGCGGGTAAACTACGATTGGCCTGAGGTCCCGAGGGGACCTGATTCGCAGTCTACCCGATAGGAGTCCCGAACTTGAGCGGCATCACCGAGCCTGGCCTACCGATGCGTTGGCCGATTGCCCTGACACGGTGGTTCGTGTGCTGGCCCGTGGTCCTCTTCGTGTTGGCCCTGACTGCACCGCTGGCCGCCGAAGAACGTCCCCGGCTCGCGATCCTGACCGACATCGGCGGCGACCCGGACGACCAGCAATCGCTGATTCGGCTGCTGACCTACGCCAACGAGTTCCGCATCGAATTGCTGGTGGCCAGCGCCGCGGGCACCCGTGGCGAGCTGCCGACCGCGATCACTCGGCCTGAGTTGATCCGCGAGCTCATCGATGCCTACGAACAGGTGTTGCCGAATCTCCGGCGTCATGCCGAGGGTTGGCCCGAACCCCTGCAGTTGCGGCAAGCGGTCAAGTCGGGCAACCCGCGCCGCGGACGCGACCACATCGGCGAGGAACACGACAGCGAGGGATCGCGGGCGCTGATCGAGCGGGTTGACGCCGGCACGCCAGAGGATCGGCTGAACATCGCGATCTGGGGCGGGCAGAGCGACCTGGCGCAGGCCCTGTGGCGCGTCAAACAGGAGCGGGGTGCGTCGGGGCTGGCGGAATTCGTGCGGCGGTTTCGCGTCTACGACATCAATGACCAGGACGGCATCGCCGACTGGCTGCGCGGCGAGTTCCCGGGCATGCATTACATCCTCGCCAACGCCCCCGCCGGTCGTGACAAGCGGGAAGGGACGTATCGCGGCATGTATTTGACCGGCGACGAATCGTTGACCAGTCGCTCCTGGATCGACGCGAACGTCCGTTCCCGCGGCCCGTTGGGGGCGCTCTACCCGACGCGGACGTGGACCGCGCCCAACCCGCACTCCTGTTTGAAGGAAGGGGACACGCCGAGCTGGTTTTTCTTCCTGCCCTTGGGGGGCAACGACCCAGACGATCCGAGCCAGCCGGGCTGGGGCGGCCAATTTCGCCGCGAGCACGACGGCTGGTTCCTCGACCTCACGGCTTCCGACACCTTCGATCCCCGCACCACCGTCAGCCAGCACCGCCCCGCCTACCAAGCCGACTTCGCGAAAAGGATGTCCTGGTGCGTCGAGTAACATCTTGGGCATGCCCCTTAAACCCAACGTCGTTAAACCCAACGTCGTTTGTCGCGTTCGGTCCGCTCACAGTTCCCAGCAACGCATCCAAGCTGGCGCTGGCCATCAGTGCCCCGGTCGTTGCCCGTGTTGATGATCACCGGGTTTCGGTGAGGCGACGACTTTGGATGGGACCCACTTCCAATCAGGGCAAAGGCATTTCCGTTCGGCGGCGGTTATCCGTCGCGTGAACCTCGGCCGTGTGAAATCAGGAACTCTCCGGGCCGCCGGCGGTGGGCTTACGACGCTGCTGGCTCCGCAGCCTGTCGCGTTCGTCCCGTTCTGATTCGCTAAAATAAAGAGGTAGGTACGGAATCTGAATCAGAATTATCAGAAAGAACAACGCGGCGGCGGCGGCGCCGACGATTCTCCAATCGAAGAAAGACGCGGCGATGATGAACGTACCGACCGCCAAGACGCCTAACACCTTGAGCAACGTCACGATGCCGACCGTTTGGATGTCGATTTGCATCTCCTGACGACCGATTCCCGATTCCCCAGGCGATCGTAGATTCGACGCGCGCGACCGGATTTCGAGATAGTTGGTAAGTGCCAAGACGGCGTACAGAATGGGAATCGGAATCGCGGCTAAGTACGCGGCATCCTGGAGAAAGAACAGGCACACGACCGTCGCGATCAGCGACAAGGCCAGTAGTAAACGCACGCCTGTGCGGAAGCGGCGTGCCACGACATGCGCGTCGGGTTCATGGGGAACAGTTTTCGAATCAGGGTTGTCGTTGGAATTCATTGCAATCTCTTCAGTGAGGGTTCGTAGATGACACACTTGAGTGGACAGGATCTTGGGAGTGTTTGAAACACGATTTTGGCTTCTGTGATTCTCGAAATCGTTTCCTAGTCGCATTCAAGGCAATCGCGGCGAGCAGGGGCGTTGCGAAATTAGGTTTCAGTCAGGGTGACAATCACGGCCACCGCCACGCCGCCACCCAACGCGATGAAGCTATACTTTGTCGGTGCCCTCTCGGCCTGCGGCAACAGGTGGGTCGCCCCTACGTAGACTAATGCACCGGCAGATAATACTAGCGACGCACCAATGATCGGCTGATCAAACTGGCTGACGAAAGGGTAGGATACCACCATCCCTAACGGTGTGCTGATCGCGGCCACCAAGAAAGACAGCAGCAACGCCCGCTGTTCGTTGAATCCGGATCGCAACAGCAGCAGATACGTGATGATCCCTTCTGGAAACTCGTGGAGCACCATGCCTAAAGTCGACAAAACGCCAGTCAAGACGCTGACAGTGAAGGTGACTGAATAAATCAAGCCATCGATGAAGGAGTAGAATCCGATCCCTAGAATGGCGACTAGACCGATCGCGTATTGGGGTTCCGGGGACTTCTCACAGACGAAGGCTGTTATGAAATGGTTGAACAGGTGCATGGCAAAATAGCCACCCAGGAGATAGCCCGGGGCCTGCGGATTTGTCGAGAATGCCTTGGGAATGATATGCAAGAATGAGGCTGCGATAAGAACCCCCGCGGCGAAGTAAATGAAGTAGGTGCTGTTCTGTTGTGCCCACTTTTCAAATCGCCGAATGGTATAGATGCCGGCGGATGTCACGCCCGCTGCCAATCCGCTGGCGATCAGCGCTGTCCAGAACCTTGCCTCCACGGTCGCTCCTTGTGTTTCATCGGTCGCCGGTTTCCGTGTCGGCCGCGTCAACAGGACCAGCGCCCAGAATACTCGTGAGCAGAAGCAGGGTGACCGAGAAAATCTTTGGCGTCGTCATGGCATGGTATCCTTCATGTGTTGCGTGATTAAATCGATTTGCAGCAGGTTTACCCGGGCAGGCGCTGCATCACCCTGACGAGGGTCGTCTTTGTCGGCAGACTGTTCTCCCCATTTCATTTTGAGGGCGACCAAGACCTTCCTTCTCCGCCAGGAAGGTTAATCGAACCTAGGTTTGGACATCCGGTTGCTTTTCGTAGATAGCATGGCCGAGCAATTCGCGAAGGTCTGAAACGGGTGGAGTTATTACGCGTTGCAGTTTGGGAATTCCCCTATGCCGCACAACCTGACAAGCATCACAATCTGGTCCGCCAAGTACTGGGTATGCCCCACCTCGTCGGTCACTTCCGGCTGGCACATATCGCGAATGTTTTGCCGCTGAGCGCGCTCGATTGACGCAACCGGCAACAGCTATCGCAAGAACGTGGCTACCTCGCGATCCGATTGTTCACTCAGGTCATGGATTAGCGGTGGGTTTGCATCGATATTCACCTAGGGTGTTGATCCGTAATCGAGCTCTTCGGGATGATTCTGGCGTTTACATGGGCGCGGCTGCGGACGCTTCCAGCGCGCTCAATTGAGCCATCACTCCCTCGTGGTGTAGCTTGATACGCTCGTGGGCGTCCTTCTGCTGGTTGAACTTGCCCTTTTGTTCTTGATGATGATTGGCAACGACATCTTGGGCTTGCGTATTGGAGCCACTCAACTGTTTAGCAATCTCGCGTTCATGGGCACCGATCGATTCCTCGAGCTTGCGAAATGCGTTCGAATGATCCGCCAAACATTCGCCGTGTTCTTGGATCGCCTTCTGGATTTCCGCGAGACGCTTCATGGCTGATGCATGTTCCGCCTGCCAACGGTCGATGTCCTTTTGCCATTCGGAGTGGGCCGCAAGCCAGGCTTGGTGGTCGGCTTGCATCGATTGGGTGGTAATGATGATCCGTTCGTTCATGATGTTTCTCCACAAAATTAGCAAGGGAGTAAATCCGATCCTGGGAGCAGCTTTATGCCCACGCTAGAGCGTGCCATGCTCAGTCGATTTGGTGACCGCTCCCGCTTTTGGCTGACGGCCCTGGAACAACGCCAATTTTCAGCAGACCGAAATGGAAGCTGTAAATCATATCTGGGGCCCTTGGTTGTGAGCGTTACCATCGAGACAACGGGACAGGTTCTCGTTGATATATCGCGCTTCGACGCAACTCCAAAAACGGTGATCATCACGTGTCACGACTTGGGCCCTGCCACTACTCTGGAGATCCTCCAAGGATTCCCTGACACGGTCAGGTTGCCATTTGGCGAGCAATCGCATCAATTCCTCTTCGCTGACGGGATGTCGCGTGATGACCGCGATAATCGCATCCACGACGGTGTCGAATCCGGTCAAGTCGAAGTCTCCGTGTGCCGGGCGGACAATTTTCGCGACTTCACCCAAGATTCTTTGCGCGCGGCCCAAAGCTTGTTCGTCGACGGACTTTACCCAGGGCTCACACGATGGCCGCGTCGGGGAGTTCAAATGGACTTCGTCAGGACGCAAACGCCGGAGCACGGCCGCCAGGTCTTGAAGTGCGTTCTCAGAGTCATTCAGCCCTTGAACCAACATCACTTCTATCCACAGCTTTCCAAGATATTGTTCGCGAAACTGTGCGATTGAGTCGATGAACCGAGCAAAGTCCAATTCGGGCGCGGGGCGATTGATCTTGCGATAAATGATGTCCGTTCCCGCGTCCACAGTCGGCAGGACGGCATCCGCCGCGAGCAACTCTTCACGCACTTCAGGCAGATACAGCAGTGATCCGTTCGTGATGACGGAAATCGGTAATTGCGTCATCGCCTTCAGTTCACGGATCATCGCCCCTAGACTCGAGTGCAACGTCGATTCACCTGAACCGACGAACGTAATCCAATCAATCTCTTCAGGGCGGTGAGCCTTGACCGCGGCAACCGCCTCGGACACGATTTCGGCTGGCGGAAAATAATTTTTCCGTTCGTTGACGAGCGGTGAGGTCCGCCCGAGTTGGCAATAGACGCAATTCCAATTGCACGTCTTGAAAGGGATCGGATCGATCCCCAGCGATTGCCCTAGACGCCGTGACGGTACCGGACCGTAGACGTGTTTCATGATCGCCTCCTCGCAGCTATCGCTGCTTCCCAGCGGATCCCGAATATAGGATCAACCTCTATTATACAACCTGATCAGCCTTGGAACAACGCGACCAGCGCAGCGAATGCGATCGCAAGGTGCCAGCCATGCATCGAACATTGAGCAAGGTGTCGCTGGAAAAACTACGCAGGGCCGGGAATGCGCCCAGCAACCGGTGCAGCGGAACGGAAAACGGCAGATGAGGTACGGTCGCGGCCCTGTCAGCAGGGCTTGCATAGAAGCTTTCGAAAAGCCTCGGCGCCCGCGAGGTGAGCCCCGTAGGGCGGATCCGCGGTCGGGGAGCGACCATCGAAGGTAGCCGGGTGTTTCAACACCCGGATCGGATATGAAGTCAACGATTTCGTCGCGGAGCGACGGTTGAGCTGACCATTGGTGCCCCAGGGACTTTTTGGTATATGCTGCACATTTGCCCTTTCCTTCAAGCTCGCCCGTTTTGAGCGTGGCAAGGTTTTGGCAGCGTCGGGGGATCTGTTTTTCAGTCAAATCGCTCCAAGGAATGGCCAGCTGATCTCGCCTGCGACATGATGGGAACAGAACCCGCTCCCTCGTATTCCTACCAGCGACCACTGATGCGAATTCTGATTCTTTTACTGCTCGGTTTTGCGTTCCCACTGCATCTGCTGGCCCAGGCTCCGCTGAAGCACGTTCCGGCGCCGCCGGACAATCCGTTGAAAGGGCTAGTGCCGTACTCGCGGCCGCACGCGGATCGGTTCCCGCACAGCATGGAATTCAATTATCTAGCACTCAGCGACCTGATGACGGGGCCGAACGAATTCGACTGGCAGCCGCTGGAAGCATTGCTTGACGACATCGCTTCTCGCCGTCACCAGACTGTGTTCCGCATCTGGATGGAGTATCCCGGGCGAGACAACGGCATTCCCACGTTCCTTGAGGAGGCTGGACTTAAAATCACACCGTGGCTGAATACGAATACGGCACCGTTTCCGGCAACGAAAGTGCGCACACCCGACTACAACGACCCTCAACTGCGTGCCGCATTGAAGTCCTTCATCGCCGCATTGGGAGCAAGGTATGACGGTGATCCTCGAATCGGTTTCATCACGGCGGGTCTGCTGGGGACCTGGGGCGAGTGGCATACGTATCCGCGATCCGAATTGATGGCGAGCAAGGAAGTGCAAACGGAAGTCATGGATGCTTACGAGCGAGCGTTCAAGGTGACGCCGGTGCTGCTGCGATATCCGGCCGGCGTTGATTCCTGGGCACATGCGGCGAATCACACTCGGCGCGTCGGCTATCACGACGATTCGTTCGCGTGGGCCACCTTGGACACGGGACGCGATGAGGACGACTGGTTCTTCATGCCAGCTTTGAAAGCGGCCGGTCCGGTAGCGATGAATAAATGGAAAACCAGTCCGATCGGAGGAGAAATCCGACCAGAGCTATGGGGACAAATATTTGACGAGCGTCCAGCCCACCCCCAGGCGCAGGACTTTGCGGAGTCTGTTCGCCAAACTCACGCCACTTGGCTGATGGACACCGGTATGTTCCAGAAACAGCAATCCGAGCAGCGCAAACAGAATGCCGTCCGCCAAGTTCAGCGGATGGGATACGAATTCCACATCGAGGCAGCAGAACGCCGCCCGCTGAACTCAGGGGGCAGGACGATCACAGTCCGCATTCGCAATACCGGCGTAGCGCCGTTCTACTACCCATGGAAAGTCGAACTGGCCTCGGTGCGCGACGGACAGGTTGCCGAACGCATTCCGGTCGACTGGTCTGTTGTCGGTCTTTTGCCAGACGATGCGCCGCGGACTTGGAGCGTCGAATTGAACGCCGAACAAGCGAGCCGCGCGACGGATGGTTTGTCGATTCGAATTGCTAACCCACTACCCAATGGCATGCCGCTTCGATTCGCGAATGAGTACGCAGAGGAGTCCCCAGCCGGTTGGTGGATGCTTCCATGATCGCAGGTTGGGGCACCGAATGCCCCGACAGCGTTCATGCGGTCGCTCCGCGACGTCCCGGCACCCCGCGGACGTTGCCGTTTGCCAACCGCGATTCATCAACCCGGTTGGTGCAGTGTCCCTGAGGGTCTCCTGAGGGTCTGAGCGTCAGTCGCTGACGACGGCTATTCGGATTACGTTAAGTTGCAACGCGGCCACCCGCTCCGTTTCGGTTAGCGGTGATGGTTGCGGTCGTCCTCTCATTCCCTCGAGGTCTGTGCGATGAAGCGGTCTGTGGTGTTGTGGCTGATGGTCTTGGTGAGTGCGGGCGGCGTTCGGCAGTCGCGTGCCGATGACCTGTTCAATCAGCCGGGGACCGCCACGCGTGCAGCGACAAGCACTTCCCCTGCGGATGTTGTGCCCTCGAGCCCATCGCCGACAGTACCGGATTGGCAACAGGTGACGCAGGATCTGCGTTTGGCGGCGGAGATGGGTGAGCGAATCACGATGCGTTTGGCGGACATGTTGCAGGCCGTGATGTTTCACGCCTCCGAGGCCGCGCGACATTTCGATCCGCTTGGGTTGAAGGCAGCCAACGCAACGATCGACCGCCAGAGCGTTGTGATCCAAGAGCTGATGCAAGCCGAGATCGACCGCCTGAAGGCCAAAAACAAACGGCTACGGAAAGCCGCCAAATCTCGGCCCCGAGATCAGGCGGAACCCAACCGAACGACACGCGGTCGAGCGGCACGGGGCCGCACCGATTGATTCCTGCGGTGAACCGCTTCAGCGGGGCCGACCGCATTGTTCATCGGGCGAACTCGGGTGTTTCCCCGCTGGTCGAATCCGCGGTCGCGGAGCGACCACCGAAGGTAGCCGGGTGTTTCAACACCCGGAATGAATGCGAACCCGGAATGGATGCAAACCCGCGTGTCCGGGCTTCGCCGGGGTCAGGTCTTGTGTTCGGTGTTCAGGTGGAGCAATGCTTCGATCTCGCTGGCTCTCTTTCGCCAGCTAGCGGATCCCTTGAACTGCTGCTGGGCACGGCGGACTAGGTTGGAGACGCTGTCCGTGCCGGTAAGCCCAAAGGCCGGGCCGAGTTCTCTGAGCGTTGCACCCGTCCAGCGACGACACAGCCAAGCAGCCATATCTCGTCCAGGAGCCTCGCTTCGAAACGCCGCGTACTGCAAGCGATCAACTCCGTGATGTAACGCGGTCGCCTCCAGAACCTCCGTAACAGTGACACCGCGAACGCGCCGGATCGTCGATTCTTGGCGATGACGATCTCCACCCGCGGCCAGAGCGATCATCCGGAGGAGAAAGTCTTCGCTCCCAAATACCCACTCCCGCAACTGCTGCTTGAACGGATCTTCTGGATCCACAAGCCCCTCGTTGACGTACCGGCGATAGGCCCCTGCCGCATCCTTGCCGCCAACCGCCGCATTCCAGTAGGCGTGCAACTGATCGTATTGGACCCAGTCGACGCGCTTGCTCCGGCGAGCATAACCCGGCATGCTGCTGTGCGGCCAGGATTCCGGATTCGTTGCCAACGGCCTTCCGCCCACGCAAGGGTTCAAGTGAATGTAGCGGCTAAGCGTCCAGTAGTACCCAGCATCTTCGACGAGGAAGGCTTTGTACCGGCCTTGGTACAGATGTCCGGTGCGCTGATTGCGTTTGGCGTACCAGTTGGCATACCCGGAGAGCCAGTGTTGCATCCCCCGGGCCAAGTTCGGCTCGGGAGTCTGAATCAACGCATGAACATGATTGGGCATCCAGCAGTATGCGAGTACGATCCAACCACTGCGCTCTGCTTCCTGTCGAAGTCCGTCGGTGAAGCGTTCGTAATGACCGTCGTCGTGAAACAGTTTTCGCCGGCCATCACCGCGGGTGACGATGTGGTAGTTGGCACCGGCGAACTGGATGCGTGGGGGCCGAGGCATAACAACTGCCAACCGTGTGTGTTCGGAATCCGAGAATCAATCCGAATTTGCAAGCATAGCAGCCTTCAACACCGAAAACAAGGCCTGACCCTAGCGAAGCCTCCCNNCTTTCAAGTGATTTGATCCGAATCTTTCAGGTCAGCCATTCGTAGAGCATGGGCTTCTACAATCGCCTAGGATCGGCCCCTCACCCCCGACCCCTACTCCCCAAACAAGTTTGGGGCGAGGGGAGTTAGGGTAGGTGGTGTGTCCCCGAGGGCGTGGGGCGAGGGGAGTTAGGGTAGGTGGTGTATCCCCTAGGGCATCCCCCTACGGGTTGGATTCCGTGAGGGAACCGGACGCGAACGCTGACTGCGGGGTTATGAGCGGGGCATGACATCGGAGCGAGCAGGTGGGACGCTGCTCGCCTTTGGTCGATTGCGGCGTGGGAGCTTAAAACTGCCTTTGGTACTTTTGCGTCATCGCGCGGCGGATGTCGCCGGTGATCTTGTCGATGGCGGCGAGCGTCGAGTTGTAATCCAGGGCCGCGGCGCCTCGCGCTTGCACGTCGGTGACCCGTTGGTAGTCGACACCGCTGTTGGGATCGTAGTAGCCGTCGCCGTATCCGTAGTACCCGCTGGAGAGCGTCTGCGAAGCTTTGACCTGGCTGGACTGGATGTTGCCACCGCGGATCGTCAGGGCGTTGTTGCGCAGCAACGTGGCGACGTCGGTGGCGTATTGAATCAGCGCCGGGTCGACTCGCAGGGTCGGCAGTTCGTCGATCCGCCGAGCCTGCATGTCGTTCCAACGCGCTCGGTATCCGGTCGACTTGGTGTCATATTTCCGCACTCGCTCGATCAGCTCGGCGACGTCATCAAAGTATTTTTGTGACTCATATACGGTCGGCTCGGCGGGGGCATTGGCCGTCGCGGCCTCGCCGGTCGCGGGAGTCGTCTTGGCCAACTGGTCGGCCTGGCCTTGCACGCTGAAGATCCCCAGCAGCCCGTGCAGCGAGTCTTCGGAAATCGCGCCTTGGAAGGACAGCGTGTTCCCCTTGATCGTGACCTTCCAATCCGCGACTTCCGGAGCCCCGGTGCCGTTGCGATTCAGAATCTCGGTCAGGATCGCGCTGGCCTTATCTGCTATCGGTTCGGGCGAAGTGGCGAACTCGGCCGACAGGATGCACTCCTTGAGACTGCGCCGGCCGACGAGGATGCTGAGCCCACGAATCGATGCCAGGATCGAGGCGGCATTGGCCTTCTCGATCGTGCCCAGCGAGTCGAAATCGGCCAGTCGCTTTGCCAGCGGAACCGGCGAGAACGAATCCTGCAAATCGATCGCGAAAAAGAACGAGAGGAACTCTTCGGGTTGCTTGGACTGCTGGGCCAAATAGCTCGGAGATGCCGGCTGCCGCGTGCCACTGAGCCAGGTCGCGAGCATGGCGCGTTTAGCGGGCCGCAAAAAGCCGATGCGATTGTCGGCGAGCGGCACCAGGTAGGATTGCTTGGGCGTCCAAACGACATCCTTATCGGCGACGCGGTCGACGTAACCGCCCACGATTTGCGCGAGCGCCTCGGCACTGAGGGCGCGATCCATTTGGGCAAAACCGGCTTCCCACTGATGGACCAACGAGATCGGATCGATCGCGGAGGCCAACCAAACCTCTTCAACGCTCTCGGACAGGCTGGACTTGAAGTTCGCCTCGGACATCAATTTCTTGAGGGCCGGCGGGTTCACATATGCGACGGCGTTGACTCCCGGGGGAGCGCTTTGCAGCAACGTGGCGAGTTTGGCCTCTTGCCCCTCGGCGAATGGTGCCCCGAGGACTCCTGCGACCATCATGATGAAGAACAAGCACTTGCGAGCAGCGAACATGATGGTCTGAGTCCTGGAGCGGAATGATGGGAAGAGGCCGAAGTTGCCTTGGGACTTGGAAGCTGCGACGCCCTCGGTGGACGAGGGCGCCCGTCGCAGGCTGGGATAACATCGCTGATCATACATCAAACCCGCGGGTTCCAGCGGGCCGCGGCGATTGGCGGGTCGGCCTGCTCAAAAACCGTCGGGGCACGGTTACGAACCCAGTTCGGGACTCGGGGTGGACATGCCCAGCCAATCTCGCGTCTTGGGGATTTTTCGCAGCACCCACCGCTCGAGCAGCAACACCCCCAGAAGCGAAATGCCGAACAGCGGCAGATAGATGGCCAGCAGCAGGACGGTGATCAGCAGCGGCCAGCGGAACCGCGGCGGATGCAGCACCGCGGGCGCGCCGAGCAAGCCGGTTGTCCTCCGCCGCCACCACATCACGTAGCCGCTGACCGACAGCAGGACCAACCCCAGTGCCGTCAGCAGGCCGATCAATTGATTGAGCCAGCCGAATAATTGGCCTTCATGCGCCGCGATTCCGATCGCGACCAGACGATCGACCAACGGCTGATCGGCGAAATCTTCGCGCTGCACCACTTGGCCCGTGCTGCCATCGACCTGGCAAGTCGTTCGCAGGGTCCGGTTCTGCGCGTCCGACTTGACCGTCCAGATTTCGCTGGCAGCGGCGGGCGGCGTGACGATGACCGGATGAGCCAGGCGGAGCGCGACGGCGGTGGGCACGACCCGATCGAGACCGTCGAGCGATGCGGGCATCGGTGGTCCGCCGCGCCGCGGCCCGCCGCCGGAACGCGTTGCACCTCCGCCCCCACCATGGGCGGCGCCATGATGTTCATGGCCTTCCCCCGAAGACGACGGTTCCTCGCCGCCGATGGTCCAGTCCTGGCTGGTTACCGAGGTGACCAGCGCGCGTCCGGAGCGAAAGTACTCGCCCCAAAACTTGGCCCACGGGAGCCCCGTCGCCAACAGGAATAAGGCGGTGAAGCAGATCCAGAATCCCGTGACGCTGTGTAGGTCCCGCCAAAAGATTCGCGAACTTCGGGTCAGTCGGGGATATAAGATTCCGCCCCACCCTTTGAAGGATCGTGGCCACCACAGGCACAGGCCGGTGACGATCATGATCACCGTCCAGGAAGCGGCCAGTTCGACGAGATTCGAACCGCGCACGCCGAGGTGCAGTTGGCCGTGCAGCCCGCGAATCCAACGGATGAAGGTCGCGTTATCGGCGCGGCTTCCCAGCACGGCCAGGGTTTGTGGATGGACAAACACCCGGGTCGTTTCCGCACCCTGTTGGACCAGCACCCGCGTCGCGCCGCGTTCCTGTTCAGGAAGTTCCAGCGATATCGCCCGCCCGTCGGGAATTGCCGCGACCGCCGCCCGCACCTGAGCGGAAGGGAGTGCCCGCTCACCCGTCAGTTCCAGGTCGTTGTAAGCCCGGTCTTCGAAGCGATCGATCTGTGGCTTGAACAGATAGATCGCGCCGGAGATTGAGAGCAGGATCACGAACGGGATGCAAAAGAGGCTGGCATAAAAGTGCCAGCGCCACAGGGCTCGGTAATCCGGCCAGGAGGACGGCGACTCAGGAGTGTGTGCGTTCATCGTCGGTGGGTTTTGAGAATGGCTGAGTAAAACTGTTGGAATGAAAACCGTTCGCTTAGAAGTCGCTGACCACTTCGCCGCCGTTGCAACTGTGCAAGGCACGATGGGTCACGACGTCCATGCTGTCGGTGAAGAGTTTGACGGAGCCGTCCGCCATCCCGACGTTTGCGCCGCCAGGATGGAAGCTGCGCGGCCCGAAGAATCCGGTGAAGTGGGTCACCACGTCAGGGATGCGGCTGTTGGGNNGTGTAGCCGTTGGTGAGCGAATTGATCGCGCCGGTGAACGCCCAGGAAGTACCGCGGCCGCGGAGGGCCGGACTCGCGCCGCCTCGCCAGGAGGTGAAGGTTCGCCAAGTCGGTTCCAAGGTCGGGTTGACGATCATCCCATTGCCATCGACGAAACCGCTCCAGGGCCCCCCGGTCGCTTTCAATCCCTGGGTCGAGTTCAGCGCGGAGCTGACCCCGCCGGAACCGTTGAGCGTGTATTGGTAGGGGAACTTTGGCGTCTGGCCGGCGGGGAGCGTCATGTCGCTGCCGATGCTGCGGATCGACTCGCTGAGCAACACCGTCTGCGAAGTGCCATCGGTGAGGCTGGAGAAACCCCGATTGGAACGCTGGTAAACGATCCCGTCGGTGGGCCAGCGGAGGTCGTAATGGGTGCCCGTCCCGCTGCCGTAGCTGAGCATGTAATTCAGGCCGCCGTAGGAGTAGTTCTGGCCGCCCGCCGTCACCACGGTGACCGATGGGGCCGGGTCGCTCGGGCAGAGGAACATCGGGATCGGCATCGCGAAGGCCACCACGAAATTCGGGTGCGGAACCTTGGCGTTGAACGGGCCGGTGAAGGCGGGTAGGCCGTAATCGAGCAGGTCGTGCAGCTGCGTCTGCTCGCAGAACGGCAGCAGGCGGGCTTGGACCGAGAAATCGGTATCGACCGTGCCGGCCATCGGGAATCGTCGATAAGCCGATTCGTAGTTCATCGTCGCCAGCGACAGTTGGCGGAGGTGGTTGCCGCATTGCATTCGCCGCGCGGCTTCGCGGGCGGCCTGAACCGCCGGTAGCAACAGGCCGACCATGACACCGATGATGGCGATGACGACCAGCAATTCGACGAGCGTAAAGCCACGGCGCGGCGATGCGCCGGCAGGAGGAAATTCAGATTGGAAATACACAGGGAGCACTCGAGTTGAAATGGATTTTGGGGAAATGCCGTCCGGCAGCGCGGCCCGCCAGAGGGTCCGCGGTTTGACGGACAACGGCGGCCGATTTCGCGGGTGCCAGGTGGTCGCGAACGTTCGCGCGAACCGACCTGGCGGCGGGCTAACCGGAGCGGCAAGGGATGCGGTCGGGGACTCTGGGTCCGTGCCCGCGGGCGACGCGTCGCAATCCGCAATCGTCACGCCTTGGCGGCCGGCATCGTGCGCTCCCCCCAAGCCAAACGGCGCAGGCCTTGGGGGGCCGAATGTCGCGGGCCGTGGAGGCAGCGCGACGGCGGCGTGAGCGGTGACGACAACTGCGGAAGTGTGTCAGCAACCTGGCGCTGCCAGATCTCCACACTCCGAAATGCCTTGACGTTGAGAACGGACTCGCCGCACCCGCGAGGGCATGGCAAGAGTCGTCAGACCGCCTGAGGAGGGGGCGGCGTCAGATCGGCGGCAAAAGAATCGGCCCACTCGTCGGTGAGCCGTTGATCGAGATCAACGCCTTGCTGCCCGATGACCGTGAGGCTCGCGGCTCGCCAAACGAACCACGCCAGCGAATTGAAATCGCTCGCCGCCCCGCGGCACTTCAT
>DITY01000126.1:69342-76879 GCA_002422955.1 Planctomycetaceae bacterium UBA6172 | reverse complement strand
AGCGGATGCTTACCCGTTGGTCGAAAGTGGGCGGGGTGATCGCTCGTCTTTGAGTCGCCCCCTCGGGGTCGGCGAAGAGGCGGGAGGAAAGTCCGGGCTTCGCAGGGCAGGATGGTCGATAACGTCGACCGGCCGAGAGGCTAGGGAAAGTGCAACAGAGAGCAGACCGCCGAACGGTCGCGTCCGACGGACGCGGCGCGTGGTAAGGGTGAAACGGTGCGGTAAGAGCGCACCAGCGTCCGAGGTGACTCGGGCGGCTTGGTAAACCCCATCCGAAGCTAGATCAAACAGGGTGCAAGATGCAAGTGTCGCCGCAAGGCGATGCGACATCGCGAGGCGGCCCGCTTCGCTATCGACACCCGGGTAGATCGCTCGAGGCGACGGGCAACCGTCGTCCCAGATAAATGGTCACCGGTGCCGCATCCGCGGCGTCACAGAACCCGGCTTACATGCCCGCTTTCGACCTTCCTTGCTGTGCCGCGGCCACCGCTCGCCCCGCCGGGCCACGGGTTCAGATGCCCAGTTGGGACAGCGCGTCCGCGATTCGACCGACGGTGTTGGTCAGCGTCGGGTGCGAATCTTCAAATTGGGTGGCGGCATCGCGCAATTGCTCGATCATGCCGTGAGGCTGTTCCTGCTCGTCCGCAACCGCTGGATCGCGATCCAATGCTTCATGAATGGCGGCCGTGGCCGAGCGAAGTTGCTCGGACAATGCCGGGTCGAGACCGTCCGCATCGCCGAGTTCCTCTTGGAGCTGATTCAGCAATTGGGCGATTTTGTCTTTGTTCATTCGCGGGTGCTTCAAGGTCGGAATGCGAGGGAGACTGACTCCGCCGCAGCGGGTCGCCAGTGAGATCTGCGTCCGGCATTATTGCGATTTCGCGGGGCTGGGCAAACCGAGGGAGCTGCGATTGCCGCAAGTCAGTCGAAAATGCCCGATTCAAGCCCTCGATCAATGCTGAAACAGGAACTCGTCCGTGTTCAACAACGCCCAAGCGATGTCCTCCAGAGCGGACTGCGGTGATTCCTGGGCCGTGACATGGCTCAGCGCGGCATTCAACTCTTGCTCGCTGGGAAAGCGACAAAACGCCGCCAGGTAAAGTTCCTCGACCAATTCCTTGGGAGCCTTGCCGGCCGCGAGGCCGATCCGATAACGCGTCGCTTCGGCCCGCAGCTTGTCATGAATCGTCGGACCGTTGAACAGCTCGATCGCCATGCCGAGATTGGAATCGTCGACCCGTTCGCAGGCACAGACCGTCGTCCGTTCGGGTTGGCCGAAGACCTTGAGGAAATCGATTTTGACCAGGTCGGGGGCCGGGAGGTGCGTCGCCTTGGTGCCGGCGGGGAAGCCGCCCAGCGGTTGCACCAAACCGACCGCATCGTTGATCGCGTCGAGCAACTGTTCGGCGCTGAGCAACCGTGGTTGCTGGTGCGAGAAGTAGAGCGAATCGTCGCGGTTCAGCGGTGTGGTTAAGTAACTGGCCTGGTAGGTCCGACTGTTGAGGATCACGCGCAGGATATGGCGGCGATCGAAACCGCTGGCCGCGAAATCCTTGGCCAGCGTTTCCAATAGCGATTCGTTCGAAGGCGGGTTCGAATCGCGGAAGTCATCGATCGGATCGACGATGCCACGGGCGAACAGCTGGGCCCAAATTCGATTGACTTCCATCTTGGCGAAGAACGAGTTTTCGGGATTGATCAACCAATCGGCGAACGCCTGGCGGCGATCGACGTCGTTGTCCAAATCGAGCGAACCGACGACGGGTGCCCAGGGCTTCATCGTTTGGCCGGTGCGGGGCTGGGTGACGTCCCCGGCACTGGAATGCCAGACGAACATTTCGCCGGGCCGCTGCGTATTGCGCCGCTGCACCCGATTGAAGAACGCCCCCAGGCCGTAGTAATTGTCCTGAGTCCAGCGTTCGAACGGGTGGTTATGGCATTTCGCGCACTGCAGCCGCGCCCCGAGGAAGACCTGCGAGATGTTCTCGACACATTCGTTCATGTCGGTGGCGGTGCGATAAAAGTTCGCCGCCGGATTGGCCAAGGTGCTGCCGCTGGAGGTCAACAACGCGCGGGCAAACTCGTCGTAGGGCATGTTCGTGCGGAACGCCTCTTCGACCCAGCGGTGGTACTTGTAGATCCCGTCATTACCGACCAGTTTGCCGGTCATCTTGAGCAAATCGCCCCACTTGAGCGCCCAGAATTTGGCGAACTCGTCGCGCTGGAGCAGCTCCTCGATCAGCAGTGACCGCTTGTCGGCCGCCGGGTCGGCTAAGAAGGCTCGGGTCTGTTCGACCGAGGGCAGGATGCCGATCAGGTCGAGGTGCACGCGACGAATGAACTCGGAATCCGAACAGGTTTCGGCGGGGACGTACTTGAGTTGCTTGAGCTTGGCGTTGACCAACTCGTCGACGTAATTGTTCGGCGTCGGTTCCGACCAGACGAAATCGGGGATCTGCTGAATGAACATTAGCGGCACCGACTCGATGTGTTCCAGGAACCGGACCAGGATCACCGCTTCGCCACGGCGAGTGGGGGTCACCAGCCCGTTGACGCTCACATCGGCGACCGACTTGTCCGAGCTTTCGTAAGCGACCAAGTGCGACACGTCACGCCGAGACCCGTCGCCGAAGTGCGCGATCGCGGCGAGTTGCTGGGGGCCGTCTTCAAGCCGCAGGATTCGTTTAGCGCTGGGGACCACTTCCAACCGGACACACCGCGGCGTCCCTTCCGGATCGGTCTTCGCGCCTTCGGCGATCCAATCACGCAAGATGGCGTAGGCTTCGTCCTCGGGTTTGATCTGCTTGCCACCGCCGTGCGACACCTTCATCAGCGGTTTGAGTAGCAACAGGCTTTCTTCGGGATCGACCGGGTTCAGCCGGCGGCCATAGTCCTCGCGAATCAGCGTCAACTCATCGAGCTTGGCATCGAAGGCGCGGAGCGACATGCGGAACATCCCCTTGCCGCTGGGCGACCCGTGGCAAGCGCCCGAGTTGCAGCCTTGCTTGGAGAGGGCGACGAGGACTTCGGATTCGAACGCGGTCCGCCATGGCGTTGTGGTTCCCGTGACTCGCACCGGGATCTCGTGACGTTTGTCGCCGGCTTGAATCACGACCGTCGTTTCGCCATCGCCGCGGGCGAAGATCGCGGTCCCCTGCACTTCGGCGATCGCGGGATTAGCCGAGGTGATCTGAGCCAAGCGGGTCCAATCGCGAGCCCCGCCGGCCGGATCAAGTCCGGTCACGACGATCTGATGACGATCCTTGCTGCCCGTCAGCATGAGCTCGGCAGGGAAGACTTCGAGCGCAGCCGGATTCGGCAAAACGCTGAGCGACACCGCGGGCCCGGCGACGCTGAACGCTTGGCCCTGATGCGTGCTGGCGGCCGTGAACGCGAATGTCAGCGGACCGGCCAGCGTCTCGGGCGGATTGGTGGTCGCGAGGTCCGCGGCGATCTCGATCGAGAACTCGACCGACTCCTGATCGGCGGGGATGGTCAGCGGTTGCGGCACGGTGATCCCGGTGATGGGGCTGCCACCACTGCCGACCGGCGGGGCGAAGGTCAGCGTGACCGGTTGTGGGTCGCCACCGTCGCGGCGCAAGCGGGCGATCAGTTTGAACTGCGTGCCGGGAACGAGCGCGACGGCGGCGGGATCGGCCGCGGCGCCGGCGGGCGTGATCGTGACCTCGAGCGGTTGATACCACTGCGGCGTGAGGACGATCTTTTCGATGCGACCACGATTCTGATGCTCGGTGAAGGCGAGCAGGCCGAACGACTCGGGCTGGGAGGCATCGCCAGCGACCCGCGTCCAGGTTGCGGTGTAGGTATCCGCTTCCGCTTTGACTTCGACGTTCCAGCCCGCGGGGAGCGACTCGGGGAGCACGGTCGCAGCCGCCTTGAACGCTTCGTCGGACCGCTTGAGAAGCAGCTTGATCGGATGGGCCGCCAGCGGCGCGGCCAAACGGGGCGGGGCTTCCGGTTGCAGGCTGTAATACGGGTTGGCCGGCGCGGCACCCCCGAGGGTCATCGCTCCCGCGTTCCAGCGAATCGGAAAGGGCAGGTGCGGCTTCTTAATCCGCTGCCAAGCCAGGCTGTCGACGGGGGATAGGGCAGCGCCGCCGGCCGCGCGAGCCTGCAGGCCGATTTTGGCAAACGAATCGGCTTTCCAAGTTTCATCGGCGGCGATCAGGATACGGGCGTCCTTGGCCGCGGCTGCGATTTTCGGGTTGAGAATGCGTAATCCCGGGATGGCCGGTTCCAAGACGACCTCGATCTCGCCGTCGTAACCGAAGCGGTTGACGACCAGATCGATGCCCATGGCGCCGCTGCCGGCTTCCATCAGGAACTGTTGGCGGATCGCCGCATCCGGCTTCATCTGAACCAGGAACGATCCGGCAGTCGCCATCTGCACCGCGTAACCGAAGCCCTCGCCGCCACGGCCGAGGAGATCGGAGACTTCGAGCGTGAAAACTCCGTCGCTGGGGAACGCAAAATCGAGCACCCCTTCATCCGTGTCATTGACCGCGCTTTCGGCCAACACGGCATCGGCCTCGCCCAACACCCGCAACCGAGGTAGCGTCGGACAGCCGAGACTCCGGGCCAGGGCTTGGAACCGCACCGTCGTCCCTTTGACACCAGTGACCGCAATCCGTTCACGAACGCCTGGCTGCGAGAATTGGCCACTGACAATGGCCGGTGGCGTGACCGGTTGCGATGGGGTGGCCGCGGACAGCGAGGTCGCCAGGTTGGCCACGCGGAGCGGCACCCAGGCGGACGACTTGCCGCCGGGCAGCCGGGTCGAGATCGTGGTCACCGTGTCGGCGTGATCGGCGGCTGGCGTGAACTCGCGGGCTTCCGCAGCGGGGCCATCGGCACCGAGGAACCGCACCGAGGCGGGTTGCCCCGCGGTAACAGCCAGCGGCATGGCGTGCCGCAGGATCGGGAAATCGCCAACCCGCAAACGGTATTGACCACCGGCCGCGTACTTATTGTCCCGCACGTCGAGGTAATAGCTGCCGGCGGCGGCGAAGGTGTGCGAGAAACGGCAATCCGGACCGACCTCATCATCGTCGGCGAGCACCAGCGTCTGGCCGTTGGCATCGAGCAGTCGCACGACCGGGTCCATGGTCGATTCGAGCGGTTGGGTCAAAACTTCGAAGGCGACGCGTTGGCCGGCCGCGACGTCGAACCGGTACAGCGACGCTTCGGCACCACGGCTAACGCCATCGACAGCGACTGGGAGCGTGAGTGGCTGAGCGGAGGCGATCGCCTTGTTGTCGGCGGCTTGGACGACCGTCGGCAGATCATCGACGATCACGACGAAGGGCTCCGTCGGGCCGCCATCGCCGGCGAGCCAAATCCCCAGCGGCCCCAGCGGCGCGTCCGCCGGCACCGTGATCTCCAGAGTCGCCTTTTCAGCCTCGACCCCCGCGAAAGCAAGGGTAGCGGCCGGATGGCTGGTCACGCCCCGCAGCGCCGCCGAGAAGCCTTTGCCAACTAAATTGAGCTGGACCGTCTGACCGGGCTGAAGGCTGCGCGGCTGGACCGACGAGACGGCTGGTTGCGCGAGCGCGGCCGAGCCCCACAAGCTGCTGATCGTCACCATGACGAAGGCGACCGAAACCGAACGCAGGAGACTGGGACGGGGGGGCGGAGCGGGCATGGCAGGCAGGCAGCGTGAGGAGGCGGGAGGGAGCATGATCAACAGAGCCCGGCGATGGGCTGGCCTTGGTAGATGAAGTGCGGTCGATCCTGAGCGTCGCGCCAAACGGCCGTCGCCGGAATCCCTAACGCATGATAAATCGTGGCCGCGAAGTTTTCCGGTTTGACGGGCGAATCCGAAGGATAAGCGCCGAGCGCGTCCGAGGCGCCGATCACCCGTCCGCCCTGGACGCCACCACCGGCGAACCAGACCGATTGCAACGCGCCCCAATGATCTCGGCCCGGCAGCTTGTAGTGCTGATCGAGCAGGGTGATTTTTGGGGTGCGTCCGAACTCGCCGGCCATCACGATCAACGTTTCTTCCAGCTCACCGCTGGCAGCCAGATCGTCCAGCAGCGCGGAGACGGCGCGGTCGGTGGGTGGCAGCAACTTGTCTTTCAAGTGTGGGAACGCGTTCCCGTGCGTGTCCCAACTCTCGTTGTTGCCGAGGTTGACTTGGATCAGGTTCACCCCCGCGGTCACGAGGCGCCGCGCCATCAGCAAGGACCAGCCGAAAGCGTTGCGTCCGTAGCGTTCCAAGTCGCGGTCATCGGCGCGGGTCACATCGAGGGCCTGGTGTACCGAGTCGTCCGTCAACAAGGAGATCGCGCCTTGCCGAAGCCGATCGAATTGTTCCGTCTCGGCGAACCCGGCCAGCGCCCGTCGCTGGTGGCGGAGCGTTTCCAACAATTCCAACCGCCCCTCGATCCGCCGCATCCCCAGGCCATCGGGCAGGCTCAGTTGCGGCGCCTGAAAAATTCGCTCGTCCGCTTTCCCTCGTTGCTGATGATCGAAGCTGTACTCTGGGAACGCCCCGTAGGCCGTCGAGTTGAATGGCGCCGCCTGCACCATCCACGGGTCATTCTGCGGTCCCATCTCACCGGCATGCTGTCCGGGAATCACGCGGCCGGTGGTGTGAACCAGCGACTCGGGCAGCACCACGGCCGGAGGGAGGTTGTTGCGACCGGGCGTGGGGGGCCTCCGCGGCAAGCTGCCGTGCTTCGCCGCATGGCCGGCGACCGAGGCGATCGAGGGGTAGTCGGTGCGGCTCGGCGAGTTCGGGCTGAAGCCGTTGGGCAGGGTCGAGCGACCGGTCAACATGATGTGATGACCGGCGGAGTGATCGTTGGAACTGTGCGTCAACGACCGGCAGAGCGCCCAGGATTCGCTCCGCTCGGCGAGCATCGGCAGGTGCTCGCAGATCTGCAAACCGGGGGTGCGGGTGGAGATCGGGTTGAACTCGCCCCGGACGTCCTGAGGGGCGTTGGGCTTGAGGTCAAAACTCTCGTGCTGGGCCAGCCCGCCGGACAAGAAAATGAAAATGCAGGACTTCGCCTTCCCTGAAGGGAGCACACCGTCCGCCGACTCGGCTTGGCGGAGGCCGGTCAGGTGATTCATGCCGAGCCCCAGAATGCCAATCGCGCCGGCTTGCAGCGATTGCCGTCGTGTGATCGGGGCGTGATGCCAAACGGGGGAAGTCGCCCCGGAAGGACCCGGTCGAGTCATGATGGACTCCTGCTCGCGAGCATCGGTGGGTGGGCGGGAGGTAAATTTTCGGCGAGGCGCGTATGATTTTGGGTTGCGTGTGCGTGTGGGCCAGCGGTGTCGGCGACGCCGCGAGTCAGCTTTCGTTACCGGAATACAGCGGCGCGATCACCGTCCCGTTGATCAGGTAGTGAGGGCGTTGGAGCGGATCGATGATCGTCACGTCGGGGTCGACATCCAACGCGTTGAACAACGTCGAACAGACATCGGCGGGCGACCAGGCCCGCGAGATCGGGTAAGCCGCCTGAGCATCGGTCTGGCCGATGACTTGGCCGCCGCGGATACCGGCGCC
>DITY01000126.1:59637-69284 GCA_002422955.1 Planctomycetaceae bacterium UBA6172 | reverse complement strand
TGAGGCAACAGCGTGTTTTTGAGCCGTCCCCAATTGTCGACGTGAGTATCCCAAGTCTGCACGATCCCCATGGTCGCTTGCACGATGGGGACGCCGACTTCGACCAGCCGCCTGGCCAACAGAATCGACTGGCCGAACTTGTTGCGACCGTAGCGGTTACGAGTCTCCTCCGATTCACGACCGATCTCGAACGCCTCCACGACCCGGCCGGAAGTCAGCAGCTGATAGGCGATCTCCCGTTGGTCCCGGAACGAATCGGCTTGACCGGTCAGCGGACCGGAGGACCCGTGATTGAGGCGATCGAGCAGGTCGCGTCGCGAAGTCAACCGCCCCGGGGTCATCCCTTCGCGCATGCTCAGCGCTTGCATACGGAAATCATCCGCGTTGGGATCGCCTTGGATCTGCCACGGATCGTGTTTGGGTCCCAGAAAGCCGGAGTGCTGGCCGGGCCATGTCAGCGGGCCTTCGATGTAATAGTTAGGCAGCGACACGCCCGAGGGGATCCCGTCGTGGCGCGGCCGCACGAAATCGAGCGCGGCGGCAAAATTGGGGAAGTCGCTACGGGATTCGACGCGGTCCAAATCCGAACCGCCGCGCGGCAGTGGTGTCGGGCGGCCGGTCAGCGCCACGTGGGTCGCCAGCAGGTGATTGTGTTCGCGATGGGCGAGCGTCCTCAGGACCGACCAACGATCGGCCTGCTCCGCCAAGCGGGGCAGGTGTTCGCAGAAAGCCACACCCGGGATCTTCGTCGCGATCGTCGAAAACTCGCCGCGGACTTCCGCCGGCGCGTCCGGCTTGGGATCGACCGTATCGAGTTGGCTGGGACCGCCGCTAAGCATGACCAGCAGGATCGACTTCGCTTTGCCACGTCCCGGCAGATCACCTGTCGCCGGAGCGGCGGCCGCGCGGGAGGAGGGGAGGAAACAACCGGCGACTCCGCCACCACCGATCGTCAAAAAACCACGACGATCCATCAGGTACAGCGGTTTCATGGTGAGGCTCCGAACCGGCGGGCTGTGGGCGGGGTCTGGCTGGCGGCGGGACGCGTCCAGATGCACTGAGTATCGGCAAACGAGGACATTAACGATCAAGCCATGATATCACGAATCGTCGTGCCGTAGTCTTTTTCAATCCGTTTCCGTCCCGGAAGCTACAAGCTGCGGGGATTGAGTCCGAATTGGAGCAGTAGCGTGTCGTGGTTCGGCTCTCGCCGATTCCTCAAGGCGAGCAGTGGCGAGGACGACTCAGGGAGCTGGCGTGGTGCTGGCGTCGACCGGCGCGCCGATCCGGTAGAGCGCCGAGCGGGTGCGGACCAACAGCGAATCGCTCAGCGGTACCGGCGAGGCCATGCAGCCGTCGTCGAGGCGGTTTTCGGCGACCACTTCCAGGTCCCGGCCATGGCGGGTCACGTAGCCGACGCCGTCGTGGTCGAACCAATAGACATAGTCGCCGGCGCCGAGCAGCGAGGCGCTGAACATCCCGCCGAAGCGCTGGGTCCACACGGTCTCTCCGGTTTGGGCATCGACGCAGGTGGCGACCCCCGCGTCATGCACGTTGTAAATCAGTCCGTCGCGATGCAAGCCCGTCGACTTGCTGCCGATCCCGCGGGGCGTGTCCCACCGCAGATGGGACAAGGTCACATCGCCGGTACCGGTCGGATCCACGGCGATCAGGTGAGCTTTGCCGAAGCCGGTCGAGATGTAGACCTGCTTGCCGTCGAATAGCGGCTGCGCGGTCGCGGAGAACTCTTGGTAGAGGACTCGCCAAATCTCCTCGCCGTTATCGGGCCGATAGGCGATCGTCGCCTTGCTGGTGGGGCTGATCAATTGGGCCTGGCCGTCGACCGTGATCAGCAGCGGGGTGCTGTAGGCTTTCATCTGGTCGCCATCGGTGGTGCCATATTCGATCTCGCGGTCGCGACGCCAAATCGTCTCCCCGGTATCCGCCGAGAGGGCCACCACGTATTGCACATCGAAGCCGTCGTAGTGGATGAACAGGCGGCCTTGATCATCCAGCAGTGGGGAGCTGCCCGGGCCGCGGTGATGCGCGCACGGCAGGTCGCGGCGTTGCCAGATGACTTCGCCGTCCTGCAGCGACAGGCACGCGGTGCCATAGCTGCCGAAGTGCACCCACGCTCGCCGTTCGTCGACCACGGGACTGGGCGAGGCGTAGCTGTTCATCACGTGCGCCACCTCGACCTCCGCGTTCTCGAAGATCAGTTTGCGCCACAGGATCTTTCCGTCGCGAAGGTCGACCGCCAGGGCGAACATCTGCTTGCCATCGGGGGTCGCTTCGGTCAGCACCGCGGTATCGCCCCAGACCGCGGGGCTGGACCAGCCGCGATGTTCCAGCGGCAATTTCCAGCGGACGTTTTCGGTTTCGCTCCAGCGGATCGGCAACTCCGCCGCCGCGGCCGCCTGGCTGTCCCGTTGCCCGCCGCGAAACTGCGTCCAGCGGTACGGTTCCCCATCGGCGGTTGGTGTGCCGGACGAATCGGCGGCCACAGCCAGCGACGGACACCGATCACTCGTCAGGGCCCATAGGCATGCCAGAGATGCCAGGAATGCGAGGCAGGGCGATTTTCGCATGAGTGGTTGAACCGGTGGGCGGTGAAGTTGGCGGGAGGCGGCGACCAACGGACTGGACGGATGGCCGTCGCCTGACGGCAACCGAGGGGGTCTGGCGGGCATGCCCTCGGCCGCTCCTGACGATCAGCGAAGCCACCGGTTAGTATAAGTGAAACGGGAGAGGCCTGGCCGCGGGGAAGTCGTCATCGTGAAACAAATCGTCACCATCGTCCGACCGCACCTGGCGGAAGCCGTCTTGGGCAGCCTCAAGCGAGCGCCGGTCGAAGCGATCAGCGTGCACGAGGTCAAAGGTTTTGGACGCCAAAAAGGCTACTTGGACCAATACGGCGACAGTGAGTTCGGCGAGGCATTTTTGCCCAAGGTCGAGATCACGCTCTACATCGAAGACTCCCGCGTGGAAGAGATGCTCGAACGCCTGGTCGCCCTGGCGCGGACCGGCCGCATGGGCGACGGCAAGATCTTCGTCATGCCGGTCACCAGCTTTCTCTGAGACCGCGGCTGGGGAACCCGTTCTTAACGCGAGCCGCGGGAGCTAGGGCTACGGAATCGGGGGAGTATCGGGCCACTTCGCCAAGTAAATCGCCGTCCGATCGCACCCCTAGGCGGCCTATTTTCGCCAGTTTGGTGACATGGCGGGCAGCTGCGGTATTTGGGTTGGCTTGGAAATCTAGGTCGTGATTGCTGGTCGCGGTGTCTGTTCCGATTTTTCGGATTTTTCCGCGTTTTTGTCAAACCTTCAAGATCGGCGTGGCCGATGAAACGTGTGGCAGGCAGAACGTCGCTTTGGTGAAGCGGCCTCTGCTGGGTACGGGGGGAAAAACGGAGTCTGGGATCGGGTTAGCTGGGTTACCGGCTTGCTCAAGTCATTTCACCTGCAGATGGTGCACGACCGTGTTTTTCCGAAAAATCGCTTCCATTTCTTTCGCTAGCGGGCTGGTCGTGGCGTCCGCCCTGACAGCCTCGGCGCAGCAATCGCGTCCTGTCGGTCGGGTTGACTCGTCAATCCGCGGTGGCAAGGCATCGCCCGCTGGCTGGCAGCCGGTTCGTCCGGTGCGAGCGACGCAGGAGACCGCAGCCGAGATGTTGCCGGCTCCGCCGCTGCCGATCCCCGATCCGACCACCGGCGGCACAAGCCGTCAGGTTCCGATGGTCATGGGACCTTCGACCACCTATCCGGCCGGCCAGCCGGAATGGGTCGATTCGGGTGCCGAGGTTTACTCCGGCCCGATGGACGGCCAAATCATTTACGAAGGTGGCGAGTACTTCCCAGCCACCGGCGAGCAGATCGTCCGCGAGTTCGGCGGGCCCGCCAATTTCGCTGGCGAAGGCGGTTGTGACAGCATGGGCAATTGCGGTGCGGACTGCGAGTCCTGTCGTCGTCGCAGCTGGCGGCCCTGCCTGACCATCTGTCTGCCAGAGGACGGCTGGGCGAGTTTCGAATACTTGGGCTGGGTTCCCCGCGGCATGGAGCTTCCGCCGTTGGCAACCACCAGCGTCGGTACGGGCGTGCCGGCCGCCGACGCGGGTGTCTTGGGACGGGGGCCGACGCGAACCTTGTTCGGCGGCGACGAGGTGTTCGACGATGCCTTCTCCGGCGGACGCCTGCAAATCGGCCTGTGGCTTGACCCAGGGCACAAGTGGTCCTTGGTCGGCGATTACTTCGAGCTCGACGGGGCAACCGAATCGTTCTCGAGAGCTTCCGGCGGGGGTCAGATCCTGGCTCGACCGTTCTTCAACATCCTGAACGGTGCCGAAGACTCGCAGCTCATCGCTTACCCGAACCTAGCGACCGGCAGCCTGTCGATCGATGTCGAGACCTCGTTCGTCGGTGGCGGCTTCAACCTCCGCCGCCAGACCAACTGCGTCACGGGCCAGGGCTGGAGCTTGCTGGGCGACCACCGCACCCCGTTCCAAAGCCGCAGCGACTTCCTAACCGGTTATCGCTACGTGCAACTGCAGGAATCGGTGACGATCAGCGAAGTGCTCACCGAGTCAACCGCTCCGAACACCCGGTTCAACATCAACGATTCGTTCCGGACGAGGAACCAATTCAACGGCTGGGACCTCGGTGTTGCCTATCAGCGTGAACGTGGCGATTGGTCGCTGGAACTGCTGGGCAAGATGGCGCTCGGCGTCACCCGGCAAACGGTTGACATCGCCGGGAGCACCCAGATCAACGGGGCGGCCGCGACCGGTGGCGGGTTATTGGCGCAGACAACGAACATCGGCAGCCATTCCCGCGACACCTTCACGATCCTGCCGGAACTCAATGCGAACCTCGGCTTCGACCTGACCAACCACCTCCGCCTGAAGGCGGGCTACTCGCTGATCTTCTGGTCGAATGTGGTGCGTCCGGGAGACCAGATCGACATGGATATCAACCCCAACCTGTTCCCACCCGCAATTCCGGGTGGAGCCAGTCGTCCGGAGTTCGTCTTTCGCGACACCGACTTCTGGGTCCATGGCGTGAGTTTCGGAGGGGAGTTCAGCTGGTAGTGAGTAGGGGTTCGAGCGGTTATTCCTGACTGTTCCGCAACAAGGCCGGGAGCCGGTGGACGCGGAGCCGGTGGAATGGCTGGGGATCGGGAGCCGGTGGAGTTTGGGGGTTGGGTAATTTTGGCTAAGTTAGCTATACCGGATAAGGCTGAGGGGCCAGTGAATCCGATAGTGTAGAACAGGCTTGGTGCCGGGCGTTTGCATAATCTTGCCAGTGGGTAGATCAGTGATGTTCAAGAGGCTGCTTCAAAGATTCACCGATTCCCAGGGTCTGGGAAGTCGCTCAACGACCAAGCGGGCCGAACGTCGCCCCAAGCCGAGCCGACGACGGTTGCAGCTGGAGCGGCTGGAAAAGCGGGAGGTGCTGGCGGGCAACCTCGGCGCGATCATGGGCACGGCGTTCATCGACCTAACCAACAACGGTTTGACTCCCGACGACACGCGGATCGCCGGGGCCGAGATTCGCCTGTGGCGAGATGGCGGCAATGGCGTGTTCAACGGTGGCCCAGATGACACCTTGGTGTCGACCACCAACTCCGCTCCGTTGGCAAGCCCCAACCCCGGCAGCTATCGGTTCGACAACCTGAGCCCGGGCCTGTATTTCCTCGAGCAGGTTGCGGGCAGTACGCCGACGGGCTTCTTGATCCCCGCGCCGGTACCGGTCACGGTCGTCAATGACGCCGGGCTGACGATTGAGCCGATCGATACGTTCGACCAAACCGACCTGCTGCTCGAAGTCAGTTCCGGTAGCACGTCGGCGCAAAGCTTCCTCAACGCCCCCGAAGCGCTAGGCGGGGTCCGCAAGGCGGAACTGTCGTACACTGACGGCCCCTCCACGGTCCAATTGTTCGTCGATCCCGCGACCCAGCGGCTGGGTCTGAGTTCGGCGTTCGCCAGTCACGGCAGCATGATCGTCCGCTACGACGGGAATGTCTCGAATATCGCTTTGGATCCCACCGGTTTGGGCGGCGTCAACCTTAGCGACAATGACCCGAACGCTGGCGTGTTGATCGAGGTGTATCGCAACATCTTCATCACGGACCAGACGTTCAACGTGACCATTTACTCGGACGGGAATCGCTTCTCGACGATCGAGCGGGCGTTTCGCCCCGACCTGATCAACGAGATCTATCGGGACTTCATCCCGTTCAGCAGCTTCACGACCCAGGTCGGCCCGTCGGGTGCCGCGGACTTCGCCAGCGTCGGCGCGATCGAATTGGAAGTCGCAAACGGCCCCGATCAAAACATTCGGATCACGGTTTTCGAGTCGCGAGAGCCGGAACTGGTCATGGCCAACCTGAGCAATCTCGGCGTGACGCTCGGTAACCAAGTATTTCGCGACCTGAACAACAACGGCATTTTCGACACGGCCAGCGAAACCGGGATCGCGAATGTTCCCGTCCAGCTGTACCGAACCGAGAGCCTCGCGGACGTCGTCGACCCGCTGACCGACACGCTCGTCGGCGCCACGACTACCGCCGCGGACGGAACCTACCAGTTTTTGGGCTTGCCGAGCGGTTTTTACGCGGCGGTGGTCCCGGCGTCCGCCTTCGCCACGGGTGGCCCCCTGCAGGGGACGTTCTCCAGCAATCCGGCGACACCCACCGCCGGGGCGAACGCGAAAATTGACAACGATGACGATGGCCGAACCGTCGCAGGGCAAGCCTTCATCATCACCGAATCGTTCCAGTTGATCGCTGGGCAGGAACCGGGTGCCGCGGGACTGGTGAACAATACGGTCGACTTCGGATTTCTCGCCGCCACCGACCTGGATATCGACAAGGAGTTCGTTTCGCTCGTTCCTGGGGTCGGCGGAGATTTCGTCGCGACCTTCCGAGTGTTGGTGGCCAACGACGGCTCGATCGACAGCACCGGGCTGACCGTGGTCGATACGCTGCCCGCGGGATTCACCTATCGGTCGATCGGCAGTCTCGCCGATCCGAACGTGCCTCCGACAGCGGTCACGAACGTTACGGTCGGCAGCGGGATCGTCACGTTCCAAATGGCCGACCTGGCGGCGGGAGATTCGACCGGATTCCTGGTAACGTTCGATGTCGCCGATGGGCAGTTCGGCGAGCGAATCAATCGCGTCACCGCGACCGGCGACGAAGTCGAATTGGATCCTAGCAACAACACGGCCGAAGCGACGCTGCGACTGAGCGAGGCGGACTTGAGGCTGGTCAAGACGGTCGAGACGCTCGCGGGCAACCCGATCCCGCCAGCAAGCGTGTTGACGGGTGACCAAATCGTCTACCGGTTGGTCGTCACCAACGATGGCCCCGACAGCGCCACCGGCGTGACCGTGGTCGATACCCTACCAACGGATATTACGTTCGTTTCCGCCACGATCAATGGCGGCGCCGCCGGCGCTGGCATCGTGTTCGATCCGGTCGCCCGAACGGTGACCGCCGACGTGGGCACGCTGCTGAACGATGCCACCGCGACGATCCTGATCACCGCCACGGTCGGCGCCGGAGCGGCCGGGTCGATCAGCAATACGGCGACCGTTTCTAGCTCACCGCAAAACGACCCGGACACGACGAACAACTCCGGCAACGCCTCGACCGCGGTCGCTCGCGGGGTCGACCTGGCGATCAACAAGGCCGTGGTCGCCGGTTCGGTCGCCAGTTTCGGCGGTCAACTGAGCTACCAAGTGACGGTCACGAATGCCGCGACCGCCGTCGGCAACGCCCGTGGCTTCACCGTCGTGGATGTCTTGCCGGCAGGGCTCAGCTACGTCCCAGGCAGCTTTGATGATCTCGATTCCGGCATCACGCTCAGCGTCGACGGACAACAGCTGACCTTCACCGGCGTACCGCTGGCGATCGGCGCGGCGGTCCCCTTCCGCTATAGCGTCCAGATCGCTCAGAACGCCCCCACGACGGTCACCAACACCGCGACCGTCGCGGCATTCAGCAGCGGTGACCTGATCGACATCGATCAGAACACCGCCGACAACCAGGACTCCGAAACGATCACGCCGATCCGTTCGGTAAACCTGACCGTTGCCAAGTCCGACGGCATTGCCGCCGGCGGTTCGCACACCCCGGGCACGCAGTTGGTCTATTCGATCACGATTACGAACACCGGACCGAGCAATGCGGTCAATGTCAACGTCATCGACACGCTCCCGGCCGGGGTGGTCGCCACCGCGATCACCCTCGATGGGACTCAGATCACGGACAACAATCCGGACGCGGGCATCCTGTCGTTCGTGGTCCCGTCGGTTCCGGCGGGGACTGCTAATGCGATCACCGTTCAAGTCACGACCCAGGTAGGTTCTGCCTTGACGGGCAGCATCACCAACTCGGTGACGATCAGTGGCGGGGGTGTCAACGATCCGCCCGAAGGCAACTCCGCCACGGAGACGACGACCCTGACGCCGGTGGTCGATGCCTCGATCACCAAGACGGGTCCGGCGAACGCGATCCCCGGCCAAGGTACGATCCAGTACACGTTGACGGTCACCAACACCGGCCCGAGCGTCGCGACCAACGTGACCGTGACGGATCTGTTGCCGGCCGGCTTGCAGTTCGAGTCGCTGACGCTCAACGGAACGCCGGTGACCAACGCGGGTACCGGCAATAACGTTCAGTTCGTGATCCCCACACTGCTGATCGGCGCAGCCAACGCGCAAACGTTGATCATCACCGCCTCGGTGTTGCCGGGGGCCACCGGGACGCTCACGAACAGCGCTCAGGTAGCGGCCGCGGGCGATTCCAACACGGCCAACAACGCGGCGACGGCCCCGGTGCTGCTCCAACCGCTCGCCGATGTCGGGGTCACCAAAACCGTGTCCGCCGCCACCGCGATCCCGGGTAACGAGTTGACCTACACGGTCATCATCAACAATGCCGGGCCATCGGTCGCAGCCGGCGTGACCTTGGTCGATGTGCTCCCCAGCGGCGTCACCTTCGTCAGCGGTACGGGTCCCGGCGGCCAGGTACTGACCGCCAACGGCCAAAATGTCGAAGTCGCGGTCGGCAACCTCGATCCCGCCGCGCCGCGAACCTACACCATCGTGGCCCGTGTCGACCAAGGCTTCTCGGGCGCGGCAACCAACAACGCGACGGTCGCGACAACGACCAACGAGGGTCAAAACACCCTGGCCAACACCGCATCCGCGGTGACCCAAGTCACGATCCCCGATCCCAACACCGCGGCGGTCTCGGGACGTATCTTCAACGACCTGAACGGCAACGGCCTGTTCGACGCGGGCGAGCAGGGCGTCGCTGGCGTGACGGTCAACCTGTTGGCCGCTGGGACGCAGAACCAACTTCGCACCACGACCACCGACGCGCAAGGCAACTACCAATTCGCCAACCTTCCGGCTGGGACCTACGACATCCAGTTGGTTCGTCCCGCAGGCTTCGACGATGGGCTGGAATCGTTGGCCGGTGCCCCGCCCGCCAACCTCGGCAACGGGCTAATCCCCGGTGTCGTCGTGCCCCAAGGTGGACAGATAGCGTCGAACACCTTCGCGTTGATCGAACTGATTTCGAAACGCCGTTTCTTGGCTTCGGCAAACTGAGCGGACGAGTGCTGACTGAGGCCGCCGCACTC
>DITY01000126.1:47024-59571 GCA_002422955.1 Planctomycetaceae bacterium UBA6172 | reverse complement strand
CGACAGAGCAACTCGGCGACATGATGCATGTCGTCCAGCGAAATCACCTCCACCGCCGAGTGCATGTATCGGTTGGGGATCGCCACCAAGCCGGTCGCCACACCGCCGCCATGAATCTGCAGCACGTTGGCGTCGTTGGGCGTGGCCCGACCGCTGGCCGCCAGCTGAAACGGGATCGCGTGTTCCTTGGCCAGCGCGATCAGCCGCTCCGAGACGATGGGGTTCATGTTCGGGCCGCGGAAGATGACGGGCCCGCCACCGATCTTGATGTCGCCTTGCTGGTTCTTGTCGATCGTCGGGCAATCCGAGGCGTGCGTGACGTCGACCGCGATCGCGACATCGGGGCGAACGCTGCCGGCCGCCGTCATCGCCCCCCGCAACCCGATCTCCTCTTGCACGGTGCTGACGCTGTGCAGATGGCAGGCGAGTCGCCCCTCGCCCGACCGCTCCACGGCGACGCAGCGGCGGAGCGATTCCATGACCGTCCACATCCCGGTCTTGTTGTCCATCCCCGGCCCGGTGACCAGGTCCCCCAGCAGTGGTCGATAATGCAGTTCCAGCGTGACGCAGTCGCCGATCCGCACCTTGGCGGCCGCGTCGGACTTGCTCTTGGCNNTCGTTGAGCAGGTGGATCGGTTTGCGGCTGATCACCCCCGGGAGCGGCCCCGCGTCGGTCCACAGCGTCATCGCTTGCCCGATCAATTGCTGAGGGTCCCAACCGCCGATCGTCTGGGCATAGACGAAGCCGTTGTCATCGATGTTGGTCACCAGCATGCCGATCTGGTCGCAGTGACCGGCGAACAGCAACCGCGGACCCTGGGGATCACCGACCGAGGCGATCACATTGCCGTGGACATCGGTCCGCATCTGACTGGCATGCGGCTTGATGAACTCTCGTACCAACCGCTGAATCGGTTGTTCGTATCCCGAGGGGCTGGGGGTCAGGATGGCCGAGCGAAAAAAGTCGAGCGATGCGGTTGAAATCGGTGTCATGTCAGCAAACGATCCGAGGGGCGGGGACCAATCAGGCGGAAACGTCGGACGCGAGCGTCCGATCGACATCGCGATTCTCTAACTTTTCCACCACCGCACAACCACAGGAATCACTCCACACGTTGACCGCTGTCCGCCCCATGTCGAGCATCCGATCGACGGCCAGGATGATGCCTTGCAGCTCGATCGGCAGCCCAACGGCTTGCAGGACGATCACCATCATCACCAAACCGGCGTGCGGAATGCCCGCCGCGCCAACGCTGGCCACCAAGGCCGTGAGCGCCACGATCACCTGCTGCGCCAGCGGCAGGTTCTCGCCGAAATGGAGCTGCGCGATGAACAGGACCGCCACCGCTTCGTAGAGCGCGGTGCCGTCCATGTTGATCGTCGCCCCCAAGGGGAGCACGAACGATCCGGTGCGGTTGCTGATCCCCGCCCGTTCCTCGACACAGCTCATCGTGAGCGGCAGCGTGCCGTTGCTGCTGGCGGTGCTGAAGGCGGTCATCAACGCCGGGCTCATGTCCCGCGCGAAGCGAAACGGGCTGCGCTGACCGAACACCCGCACGATCAGCGGCAGGCTGACGCAAGCATGAAAGGCCAAGGCCAAGGCGACGGTCAGCATGTACCAGCCGAGCGAGCCGAAGACCTGGTAGCCCTGGGTCGCGGTGACGTACAACATCAGCAGGAACACGCCGATCGGCATGTACCGAATGATCACGTGCGTCATCGCCATGATCACCTCAAAACAGGCCTGAGCCGCTGCCTGCACCCGGTCCGCGGTCGTCCCGCCGATCCGCATCGCGAAAATCGCGAAGGCGATCGTGAACGCGATGATCGATAGGAAATTGGGCTCCACCAGCGCCCCCAAGGGGTTCGCGGGAATCACGTTTTCGATCTGAGCGAAAATTACCTGAAAAATCGGCGGGGCTGACTGCGGCCCGCTCGACGGGGCTCCACCCAGAACCAAACCGCTGCCCAACCCCGGTCGGACCAAGTTGACGAACGCCAATCCGGTGACAATGGCCAACATGCTGGTGGCGAGGTAATAGGTGATCGTCAGCCGAAACATCCTGCCGACCCCGTGACCGCTCAGACCCATCACGCCGGTGATCAACGACGTGACGATCAACGGCACGGAAACCATCTGGAGCATCCGGAGGAACAGATTGCCGAACCGCCGTGCCAAGCCCCCGATCGAGGCCGCCCAGGTGCCGCCGTGAGCGTCATAGATCGCGGCCGCTTCGGGGTGTACGGACCGCAGCGCATCCCAAGACCGAAAGCCACCCACCTCCAGACCGGCCTCGACCACCAACCGCTGCTCCGGCTGATCCTGGCGAGTGATTATGAGCTCCGTTCGCCCGACCCGGTCCTCGATCGCGACGGCTGTCCAACCCTCGGGCAGGCCCGTCTCCACGGTCACGCTCCGGGAGCCAACAGCGAGGTTGAGCGTGATGCCGATGGCCGCGCCGACGACCATCGCCAACAGCATCTGTTGGTACAGCGGCCACTCGCCGAGCGACCATCGTGACGGGCTGACGGACATCCTGGTCTCCGGTGAGTGACACTGCCGAGGGTATCTTCGCCGGCCACTATAACACCGAGCCGATCGGCCGATCGGCTACCTCGCGAAATCGCGGCGGAACCGCCCGCGACGCTCGGGCGAATCGGAATCGCTTGGCTGGCTCGGCGGGCCGGGCGGCGGAACAGCACCCGCGGCACTCGATGCGGCATTGGCCGCGGGGACCGATCCGGAAGCGACCGGGTCGGCGACCGCCACCTCACCCTTCAGCTGATCCTTGCTCTCCTGACTCGGCTGCACGATCAATGACCAATCATGCAGGATGCCAGCCCGATCGGAGCGGCTCGACCGCACCATCAATTGCCAAACGCCCTTAAGGCTCTTGCCGCGATAATGGCTCAGCCCGGGTTGTCGTTTGGAAACGCCGCTCGGTTTGAACTCGCCGCGGAACGGCGGTTGCGAACGGATGACTTCGCTGCCCGCTTCGTCATTGAAGATCGTCCGATCGAAGTGATCGTCATTTCCTCCGACGCCAGCGAACAACTCGATCCGTTGTCCATCCGGCCCGATCAAGTAGCCGTCGAGCTGTTGCAGGAAAGTATGGGTGATCGAGAGCTGGACATTCAGGTCGCCGATCAGGATGTCATCATCAACCTGAATTTCCGAGACGACGACCGATCGGGGCAACAGGATCTTCGCGTCGCGATTGGAATAACTCCCGCCGGCGATGCCCTTGGCGGACAGCAGTTCGCGGGCCGTGATGATGCCGTCCCCATCCGCGTCATGGGAATTGAACTCGGCGATCTTGGCATCGTCCCATTGATCGGTGAACTCGGACATCTCGACCTGCCCGTCGGAGTTCAAGTCACGCTCATAGAACCACGTCGGCAGCACCTCCGACAAATCCTCGCCGAGGATCTCCATCTGCTCCTGCAAGTAGCGAGACAACTCGTCGAGTTCGACCACCCCATCGCGATTGAAATCGGCTTTGCCCGCTTCGATCCCGGTCGCCGCCATCTCGGTCGGTTCGAACTTGCCATTCTTGTTGAAGTCGTATCGCTCCAGCAGCGTGAAGGCGAGGTAGCGCGCGCCCCGGTCGGAGCCCCGCGAGCGTCCGTCGCCTCCGCGCCAATCGCGACGTCCCTCCGAATAAGGCTGGGAACCCGACTGCCCCGAGGAGACGACGCCGGGACTGCTACCGGCGCCGCCCAAACCGCGGGCCGAGGTCTGCTCCATGAAGCGTCGCTTGGCATACCGCTGGGCCATTTCGAGCTTGTTGAGCTTGCCGTCACCATCGGCGTCAAACTCGATCGGCGGCCGCCCCTCCCGCCAACTGCCCTGCAGCATCTCTTCGCGGTCGATGAAGCCGTCGCCATTGCGATCGCTTCGCTGCATCGACCGATCCGCCTCGTCGAGGTCTGCTTGCGTGTAGGGGAAACGGATCGTCGGCAACCCGAATCCAGGTACCAGCGAACCACCAACCTCCGTGCCGAACCCGGGCACCCCAGTTTCGGGGAGCGGTGGCTGCGCCGCGGACGATGACGCCCCAGACGAACCGCGACTTTGCTGTTCAAAATAGCGGCGGGCGGCATCCTCGAGCCGACCCACGGAGTTCGGCCGCGACAGGTCGATCCCCGATTGGCTGGCGAAGCGATCGAAGAAGGCTCGGGCTCGGTCCGAGATTTCACTCGGCTCGATGTAGCCGTTCCCATTCGCGTCGATCCGCCGGACCCACTCGGCCTGCGCATCAGCCGTCGAGGGGAGCGCGACGACGAGCAGCCAGCCGGCAACGAACAACAACCACGTCGATCGCCGCGAGGACATCGCGGCATCGCGACGGCCGGTTCGCATTGGAAAGGAGAACATGATCGAGGGCCTGAAATTCGCGGATTGGGAACTGCCCGGGATCGGGTCGGACGATTAACGAGAGCGGGATCGATCTCGGGAATCACGGTCGGAGCGATCACGGTCGCCACCGTAATTGCGAGACGAATCACCACGGCCGGAAGAACGCGTCGGGGAGGCCTCGCCGCTTTGCAACTGGCGGAGGATCGACTCCAGATCCACGCCCTGGGCCGCGGGGACGACTTCGATGACACGCTCGCCGCGTTGGTCGACCGACCGGATCAGCGCCTCGACCTCGGCGAACAAGGCGTCGGGCGCGGTGATGACCAACGAATTGCTCGGTTCATGAACGGCCACCGTCATGTCGGGCAGGCGGTCGCGGGTCGGCTTGTCGACCACCTCGCGCTGCCCTCGCTGCTCACCTTCACCCCGTTGTCGATCCGAACTCTCGGCCGGGGGAGCCTGGCCGGAGCGGTCGCCGGGACGCCCCGGCTGATTGCCCTGTTGATTGCCCTGTTGATTGCCGGCTTGGCCGGGGGTCGTATTTGCGACCCGACCGGCGTACGCCTGCTTGACGACTTCGGCCATTTCCGAGGCCTTCGTGTGCATCAACTCGATCACCCGTGAGCGGCCGGCCGTTTCGATATCGGTGAGGCTCTCTCCCTTGTCGATGATCTTCAAGTAGCCTTCGATCTGGGCGACATCTTGGGTCGTGCCTTGAATGATCAAGCGATTCAGACGCGCGTCGGAAACGATCGTGGCCGTCCCCGCCGTGACCGTGGTCAAGCCGTCCCGATTGGAGGTGAAACTGCCGAAGTAGAAATCGTTGCCGTAATCGCCGCGGACCAACGATCCGGACGGTGTCGTGGCCAAGGATTTGCCGCCATCAAACAGGTCGGCCAACATCTTCACGGCCTGATCCGCGGTGACGTACTTCAGATAAAAAACGACCGGCGGTGAGGGGGTTCGTGCGTTCGCCGAGGCGACTTCCATCAAGTGGTCCTGGAACTGATCGAGCGCCGCGGTGTCTTCCGACTCGAGCAGAATGCCCTCGGGGACCAAGCGACCACGGATCGGCGAAGTACCACCGGCGGGCGTACCGACCAACCGAGCCGGATCCACCGCCTCCGTCTCCGGAGAGACCGAAACGAGTTCCTGATCCGCCGCGATTTCGGCGCCGACACCACCGCCCTCGGCTTTCGCCGCATCGAGCTTGATCCGCGATTTGGGCGCATCCGACCGCACCGGTTTGGTCGGTTCGAATAACCCTTCTCTCGATCCGGTGCTCGGCTCGACCGCGTTGGCGGTCGCGGGCGTTGACGACGACCGCGGCGGATGGATCGCCCGCTCGATCACGCCGTCTCCGTTTTCCAAAGAGTCCGGCGTTGGGACGATCACGATCTGATTTTCGCCCTGCCAAAATCGCTCCGCCGCCTCCAGGATCTGCTGGCGTTGCTGCCCGGACAGCGGTAGCAACCGCACCCGGTCACGCGCTCCCGTCGACGAAGACGCGGACTGCGTTCCGAGGCCCTCGACCAGTTGGCGGATCTGGCGAATCTGTTCGGCCGTGCCACGGACGAACAATCGGCGATTGGCGGGGTCTGCATCGACCCGCGGACCGGAGGGCTTGGGGACCTCCTGCGCATCGTCACGCCGGCCACCGCGTGAACTCGTCGTTGCGCTCCCCTCGGTCGAGAACATTTCGGTGATCAGGCTGACCACGAAGTACGCGTCGAGCCGGTTCAGATCGACGACCGCGAACTCGATCGCGGGTGCCTGCAACTCCTCGATCGTCCGCATGATTTCTTCGTGAGTCGCCTCGTCGGCCAAGGCGACGATGGTCCCGGCTCGCGGGTCCATCGAAAGCCGC
Organism: Planctomycetaceae bacterium UBA6172; assembly: GCA_002422955.1. Taxonomy (GTDB): domain Bacteria; phylum Planctomycetota; class Planctomycetia; order Pirellulales; family Pirellulaceae; genus UBA6163. The sequence continues at coordinate 53,344 of DITY01000126.1, read as the reverse complement.
AACGACTTACCAGCCAGGATCGTTTGCAGAACCTCATAAATGGATTTCAACGAATCGCCCCCGACCGGATGGGCACGCAGCGTCTTCCCGGCCATCGAGTCGCTCGACTCGGACGGTACGTCGATCACTTCGAGCAACTTACGCAACTTGCCGACTTGCTCCGGAGTGCCCGTCGCGATCAAGCGTTTGCCGGTCAGGTCAGCCGAAACGCTGATGTCGATTCCCTCGGACTGGCCAGTCGTGATTCCCAAATGCCGACCGGCCACCAACAATACGGTTTCCAGATCCACATATTTCAGGTCGAACCGCTCGACTTGCACCGGTTCTACCGTCGGGACCGACATCGCCTTCAAGACCGCGACGACGCTCCGCATCTTCGAAGCGGTGTCGGTGATCACCAACTGATTCGATCGCGGCAATACCACCGGCGCCGTCATCAGCGTCAGCGGTCGCAGCTCCGCGGTTGCGATCTCCGCCGGAACGACCCCCAGCGGGACGATGCACTTGACCACCTCGTGGTCACCCCGCTGATCCAATTCCTCGAGCGGCGTCATCACGGCCAACGAATCGAGTTGCTGCAGGCTCCGCGGCTCGCCCAGATTGATCACGGAAAGCAACTTGCCGCGGCGGACGATCGCGTAACTTTGAGGGATCAGAAACAGGTTCAGACGGGTGATCGCCTCATCGGGCGTAAACGGCTCGGGGTCGAAATAGCTGAACGTGCCGGCGGGTACATCGCTGACATGCAATGCCATGCCGGTCTCTTCGGCCAACCAGCCGACGACCTCGCGCCAGCCGGCACCGCTAAAATTGAAACGCAGCAGATCGGGTCCCGAGGACTCAGCGGGCAGCGCTACAACCGCCGGTTCGTCCGGCACCACGGCCACGGCTGACGGCGGCAGTTCGACCGCAGGTGACTCGACAGCAGGTGGCTCGTCCGCAGGAGCGACCGGATTTGCCTCCAGGGCGGCAGCAGGTGGTTGGGCATCCGTTGCGACCGCGGCGACGCCCTCGACTGACGACGGGGCCAGTTGGTCCTCCTGCGCGCGACCGGTCACAGGGCAGAGCAACAGTCCCAGCGCGAAAGCAAAGTAGCGACCCGAACCGTACCGAGAAACGGCAGTCAGCGGCGTGAATCGGTTCAGGCGATCTCGACGGACGCTTGAGCCGTAACGCGATCTTTCGACGATCGTGAACATCACGGTAACGGACCTCCGGACGGAAGGGACAATGGTAAGTTCGTGACCCGCGGACGGCGAAAGTGGACTCTCACAGCGGCAAGGCTGGAGCAGGACATGACTTTGCCGACCAAAGGTCACAGCGGTCGACCAGGCGGGGGCCGACGATTGTCTGGGGTGGGAACGTGGGCAGGACAACGACCCGACGAAGTCTTGGACAAGCCTCAAAAAGCCTGATCAGCCGCTATCGGGCCTAGCAACTTCGTCCGATTCGCTACCCCTTCAGGCTAGTCGAATGCTAGACAGGGGTCAAGGTTTTTCGGGGGCGGACGACGCACCGCGAGGCCAAAATGCGGGAATTCAATCGGTCGAAACGCTAATCCAACCCCCGCCGAGCACTCGAGTTCCGCAAAAAATGACCGCAGCCTGTCCCGGAGCAACCCCCGCTTGGGCTTCTTCGAACGAAACGCGAAACTCACCCTCCTCAAGAGGGGTCACGGTCGCGGCCTGTGGCGGCGAGTTGTACCGGATCTGGACCTGGGCGTCGAACGGGACCCCGGCGGGGGGCGGTTTCACTAACCAGTTCGCTTCCCCCGCGACCAGGCCGCTCCGCAGCAGGGCCTGCTTCCTACCGAGCACCACTCGCCGGGATTCGGGTTCGATCCGGATCACGAAATGCGGTTCGCCCAGCGCAATCCCCAGCCCTTTGCGTTGGCCGATCGTGAACGCTTCATAGCCCGAATGCCGCCCGACAACGCGTCCCTCCAGGGTAACAAAGTCACCGGCGGTCGAGGCCGCCGCTTCGCCGCGAAACGACTTGACGAAATCGCTGTGATGCCCCTGGGTGACGAAGCAAATTTCCTGGCTGTCTTTCTTGTCGGCGACGCTCAGGCCGATCGATGTGGCCAACCGGCGGATCTCGGGCTTGGAATACTCGCCGACCGGCAGCAGCATCCGCGACAACCGACTCCGGTCGATCCCGAACAGGGCATAGGATTGATCCTTGAGCCCGTCGAGCCCGCGATGCAGTTCCGCTTCACCCCCGCCGGCCCCATGCAGGATCCGCGCGTAGTGCCCCGTCGCGACATATTCGGCTTCCACCCCGTCGGCGAAATCGAACAGCCGCCCAAACTTGATCCACTGGTTGCAACGCACGCAGGGATTGGGGGTGCGGCCGTGGATGTAGTCGTCGACGAAATACTCGACGATCCGGCGAAAATCGCTCTGCAAATCCAACGCGTAGAAGGGGATGTCGAGCTTCGCGGCTACCCGCCGGGCATCGGCGGCGTCGGATGCGGTACAACACCCCTGCTTGTGATCCGCCCGAGCCGAATCGCTCGCCGCGGAAGGCAAGACGGGCAAGCCGCCCTTGTCGGTCGGGGATGCAGTCCGGCAGGCCTTGGCGGAATCCTCACCGTGCCTCATGAAGACACCGATGATCTCGTGCCCGGCCTCCAATAATAAATGAGCGGCGACGCTCGAATCGACGCCGCCGCTCATCGCTAGCACAACCTTGGCCATGTCACCCTTGGGGGCGAAATTGGAGGGTGAACTCAGTTGCCGGTCTTGAACAGCGGCCCTTCGTCGCCGCCCAAACCGCCCTTGAGCTCCGAATCGTAAGCCTGGCTCGAAGCGGTCGAGCCGGTGGCCGCTCCCGCCCCTTCTTCGCTGGCCGCCGCGCGTTCACGATCCTCGTCCCAATCGACGCGTTTGCGTGACAGGCCGATCTTCCGTTCGTCGGTGTCGACTCGCAATACCTTGACTTCGATCTCGTCACCAACCTTGACCATGTCCTCGGGGTTTTCGACCTTGTGATCGGCGAGTTCCGAGATGTGCAACAGCCCTTCCAGACCATCTTCCAAACCGACGAACACGCCGAAGTTGGTGATCTTGGTGACCTTGCCCGTGACCAATTGGCCGGGCTGATACTTGAGCGGGATGTCGCTGTCCCACGGGTCGTTATCGAGCTGCTTGAGACCCAACGCGATCCGCCGCCGCGATTCGTCGACGCTGAGGACGCGGCAGGTGATCTGCTGGCCCTTCTCCAATCGCTCGCTCGGGTGGCTGATCTTGCGGGTCCACGACATGTCGCTGACGTGCAACAAGCCGTCGATCCCTTCTTCAAGCTCGATGAACGCACCGTAGTTGGTCAGGTTGCGGACCTTGCCCACGACCGTGCTGCCTTCGGGATAACGCTGCAACACCTCGTCCCACGGGTTCTGCTGGGTCTGCTTCATGCCGAGCGACAGCTGCTGACCTTCGGTGTCGACATTCAAAATCTTGACTTCGATCTTGTCACCGATGTTGACCAATTCGCTGGGGTGATTGACCCGCTTGGTCCAACTCATTTCGCTGATGTGTACCAGGCCTTCGATGCCCGGTTCGAGCTTCACGAAGGCGCCGTAGCTCATCACGTTGACCACTTCGCCCGGATGCACCGAGCCGACCGGGTACTTCGTGGCGACGTTGTCCCACGGGTTGCGGTCCTTCTGCTTGAGCCCCAACGCGATCTTCTGCTTTTCGCGGTCGATGTGCAGGACCTTGACTTCGATTTCCTGGTCGATGGAAACCATTTCGCTGGGGTGCCCGATCCGCTCCCAAGCCATGTCGGTGATGTGCAGCAGGCCGTCGATGCCGCCAAGATCGACGAACGCGCCGAAGTCGGCGATGTTCTTGACGATCCCCATGCGGACCTGGCCGACTTCGAGTTCCTTCATCAGGTACGCGCGGTCTTCTTCGCGCTGACGCTCGATCAACGATCGGCGGCTGATCACGATGTTCCGGCGGGTGTCGTCGATCTTCAACACCTCGGCCTGGATGACGCGGCCGATGAAATCTCCGATATCGCCGGGACGACGGATATCGACCTGGCTACCCGGCAAGAAGACGTTGACGCCGATGTCGCAGAGCAGGCCGCCCTTGATCTTGCGGATGACCAAGCCGGTGACCACCTGGCCCTCGGCAACCGACTCCATCATCGCTTCCCACTGGATGATCTTCTCGGCCTTTCGCTTGCTCAGCGAAATCATGCCGTAGGGGTCATCAGCCGCCCCTAAATCATCTTCCATCTCCTCGATGAGTACCTTGACGGTATCGCCGACCTTGGGTGTCGGCTCATCCGGACCCCATTCGTCCAGCTTGACCGTCCCTTCGCTCTTGAACCCCACGTCGATCAGCGCCCATTCTTCGCTGATTTCGACAATCCGCCCGTCGACAATCCGGCCTTGAATGTAGTCCTGTTGCTCAAGCTCCAAAGCTTCCAACAACAATTCCTCTCCCTGGTCGGGAGGAACCAACAGGGCTAGCTGCTGTGCAAGGTCGTCGTCTTCCAGTAGGCGAATGAGGTTACGGTTAACCATGGGGCAAGTACTCAGGAACATCCCATCCGGTAGGCCTAACGGCGACCAGCGATCGGGGATGAGCGGGGGTGAGAGGCAAAGGATAGGAACGGAGCGATGCCGTATCGCTCACCAGGAATCGGGTGAAGGTACCAAACGACCCCGAATCACACAATGTCCGTTCAGCGAAACCGCAAGCGACCAGCCCCGCTCGCTGTCGATTTGGACCCGCCGCCGTTCGATCCGACTCCACCCCCAATCAGCTCCGAATGTCGTCAAAATGAGACGCCCGTGTGTCGTCAAATCGATCTCGGTCTGGGGGTGTGGGACATGTGGGGGCGAAGGATGCGTTTTGGCACATCAAATGCCCTTTCATTCTGCTGCAACGTGGCTGGCCGTCGACTTCATCCGGTCTCGGCGGCCGGCGGGCAGGTCCGAGACCGTGCCGCCGAACCCATCGCTCCTCCCAATTCCACCGTACAGGCTTATCCCATGACACGCCCAAACCGACTCGTTTGGCTCCTCGGAATCACCCTTCTCGCCAGTTTCCCGCTCACCAGCCGAGCGCAAGAGCCGTTACCACCGCCGGACGAAGGCTACGACTATGGCGAAGAGCTGTTGCGTGGTCCGGTTCATGAGGCGTTCGCCGAACAATACAACCCGGAGGCGGTCGAGCCGCTGGTCGTCGACCGGGCGCCCCCGGCCGCGATTCCCGAAGTCCCTCCCCAGCTCAAGCCGACCGGCGAGCGGATCGAGTGGGTGCCGGGCTATTGGTTCTGGGATGACGATCGCAACGACTTCATCTGGATCAGCGGCATCTGGCGAAACATCCCGCCCGGGCTTCGCTGGGTGCCCGGGTACTGGGACGGCAGTTCCGGTCGTCACCAATGGGTCGCGGGGACGTGGGTCGCCGTTGAACAGGACGAGATCGACTACTTAGCTCAAGCCCCGCCGCAATCGCTCGATTACGGCCCGGTTGGGGTGGCGCCGTCCGCCAATCACTTCTGGATACCGGGCTGTTGGAATTGGCGTTCCACGTCTTACGCTTGGCGCCCCGGCTATTGGTCGGTCGGCTATTCCGATTGGGTCTGGATGCCCGAACGCTACCTCTGGACGCCTAGCGGCTACGTTTTCTGCCGCGGCTATTGGGATTACCCGATCGCCAACCGGGGAGTGCTGTTCGCGCCGTTCTGGTTCCAACGGCCGGCCTACGTCACGACCGGCTTTCGCTACACGCCGCGGATCTCGCTGCTCAGCTCGGCGCTGCAGGCCCATTTTTGGGTTCGTCCCATCAGCCGACATTACTACTTCGGCGACTTCTATGCCTCCCGCTACCGCGGCCGTGGGATCCATCCCTGGCACAGTTTCGCCAGCGGCGGACTGCGGCACTCNNCGGCCGGGCTATGACCCGCTGTTCAGCCACCATCATCGCACCGCTAGCGGCCGATCGACGCACGATTTCCGCCAGACGCGGGACCGCTACCAGGATTTGGTCGACCATGCCGACCGCCGACCGCCAGCCACCTATCGCGATCTGCGCCGGGGGCCTTCCCGTTCCGACTCGGAACGCTTCGCCGACGCTTACCAAGATCGGGTTCGGCGTGACCCGTCGCGGTATGCACGGCTGTCGGATTCCCAGTGGCAGGAACATCGCGGCCGCGCCGCCGAAACGCCGGCACTCGCGTCGCTGCGGCGCGAACGAGAAACGCGTGGCCATGATCGCCACCGTGTCGAACGCCAGCCAGGAGATGCCATCAACCCCGCCCGCCCCAGCGATCGAGGACCCGGAGCGCGGAGCGATGAC
>DITY01000126.1:32444-46885 GCA_002422955.1 Planctomycetaceae bacterium UBA6172 | reverse complement strand
CGTCCCGAAACGGTTCGCCCTGAAATCGAGCGGCCCGAAACCGGTCGTCCCGAAATCGGTCGCCCTGAAGTCGGTCGTCCCGAAGGCGGTCGCCCAGAAACGGTTCGTCCTGAAACCGAGCGGCCCGAAACGGTTCGTCCCGAAATCCAGCGGCCTGATACGGTTGGTCCCGAAACGGTTCGTCCCGAAGGCGGTCGCCCTGAAGCTGGACGCCCCACAATCGGTCGTCCCACAATCGGTCGCCCTGGACCAACAGTACCGGGCGTAAATTCGCCTCGGATCCGTCCGGCAGACGCCCGACCTTCGGCCAGCAATCCGCCTCGACTTGATCGACCGGAAAACAAGTTCCCCGTGACCGATCGGCCGGCGACCGGCGCGTCCCAGCCTGCGTCCCCCCCCGAAGCGGCGGCACCGCGACGGCGTGGGCCGGAACGTCCTGCCGGCGCACGCCCGACCGGGGGGGGAACGCCTCGATCAGGTCGGCCGACGCTTGAGTCGGTGGGCCCTCGTGGCGTCGACGCCGTCGCGCCTAGCGGCCCGACCCGCGCGTCAGCAACGAGGCCGCGGAACGATTCGCCACAAAGCCAGCCGTCGCGACGGCCGACGCTGAAACCGTCGCCGAGCCCGCAGCCCTCGGCGCCCGCGTTACGCGCCCCCGACGTAGCGAAACCCTCGGCACCCGCCCAGGCGATATCGCGTTCCTCAGGGTCACGACCTGGTCGTGACTTGACCCCCGCCCGGTCCGCCCCGCGGGTATCGCCGATCGCCAGAGCTTCTGCCGTCGAAACCCCGACGGCACCGCGCCGCTCGGCTCCGACCGGAAGCAGGGCCGGTGGCGTGTCTCGTGGCAATGCCGTCGCGAAACCGGACGGCGATGCGAGCCGGCGGGCCCCGCGAGTCGCCCCGTCCGCTCCCAGGCGTGAGGCCGCTCCTCGCCGCGAGGCGACTCCCAGGCGTGAGGCCGGGCCGTCGGTGAAGAAGCAGGCCGCTTCGGCACCCGCGGCGGAGCGTGGCAAAGGGAACGCGCGAGCCAGCCGCCCGGAAGGTTCGGGCGGGCGCCGCGGTGGCGGGGGCGAACGCGGCAAACGGTGAGCTCGCTGAGATCAGCCCCGGACCCGGATCACCTCAGCGATCAGGTCCGGGGATCGACCATGACGAATTGGCGACTTTTAACGATTGTGACGAATGTCTGGCTGCCGGATTGCCGATATCACGATGACGGGCGAGGCATCATGCCTCAGGGACACGTCTCGTAAGCGGAGTCAACGACGGCCATGCTGGTGTTTTTCATCAAGCGACTGCTGAACCTTCGGCAGGCGATATTTGGGCGTCGCGAGCCGAATCAGCTCGCCTGGGGCTTTGCCTTGGGCGGCCTGATCGGGATCATTCCCCACGGCAATCTGGTCGCGGTCCTGATCTTGCTGATGATCCTGTCGGTCAAGATCAATCACGGGATGGCGATGGTCACGGCCTTCGCGATGACGCTGCTCGCCCCGTACCTCGATTCCCAAACGCACGCGGTCGGCCTGCAGGTGCTGACGCATCCCCAACTCGCCAGCTTCTGGGCGGCGGCCTGGCAACTGCCGATCGTCCCCTGGACCAGCATCAACAACACGGTGGTGCTGGGCAGCTTGTTGGTCGGTGTCTCCGCGTTGCTGCCGAGTTACTGGGTCTCCTATCAAATATTTCAGCGGCTGGCACCCCGCGAACTCGAGACCGATGCGGTGGCGGAAGCAGGTCCAGGCTCGGCGTTGGACGCGGTGACAACCGAGTCGATCACCCTCGACGGACACGGCCCCATGGCGGCAACCGACATTTCGACCGCCACTCGATCCGCCGCAACCGCCCCAACCGACAGCGCGGATGCCGGCCCGATCATCATCCCACTCGCGGCGGCCGTGGCCGTCGACGCGGCGCTCACGCAAGTGACTCGCGAACGGGCGACGACCGACCTGCCGTCGGGCACGACCGTTCACACTCGCATCGAAGTGGTGCGACTGCGGCCCGCCGGTGCCGCGGAGCAGCTCGGCGCCACTGAATTGCCCGCGACCATCGCGATCGCCCAGGCCACCGAGGCCCCCGGCGACGCGCCGATCGCCGCGCGGCAGCCACCCAAACCGATGACCGAAACGCTCAATTATTTGCTTCGCCAATTACGTGATTCACGAGAAGGGAGGGCGGCATGATTCGCTGGAGCTACGTGCTTCCTCGCCTGGTGGCGGTGGTCGCGATCCTACTGTTTGTGACTTATGGGCTGTCGCCGCTGGCCCACCGGATTACGGTCGCCACGCTGCAATCCCTGACCGGTGCGAGAGTCGATCTCGAACACGTCGAGGTCGGCCTGTTTCCGCCTCGCCTGCTCTATCACCAACTCGCCCTGGCGAACCCCAGCGGCGACAAGTCGATGAGCAACATCGCCTCCGCGGAAAAGGTCGAATTGCAGATCGACGGCCGCGAATTGCTGAGACGCCGCTACGTCATTAGCGACGCGCGGATCACCGGCTTGCAGTTCGATTCGGATCGTCTGACCGCGGGCCATTTGACGGCCGATCCCGACTCGTCCGAAGCGGACGAGCCCTCGGTGATCGGCAACTGGATCTCCACGTGGTTCGCTTCCATCGGCGACGCGGCCGAGGACAAGCTCACGAAGTGGATCGACGAGTCCGAAATCAGCCGCCGCGCCGACCAAATCCGCCGCCGTTGGAAGACGGAGTACGAACTGCTTGCCAAGCGTGCCAACGATCTCGAGACGGCGATACGCGACATTCAGGAAACGGCCAAGGGCATCGATAACCCGTTGCGCGACTTCCCTCGCGTCGAAGCGACGCTGAACCAGGCCAAGGGCATTCAAACGGAATTGGTTTCCGTCCGCGCGAAGCTGGAAAGCCTGCCCGAACAAGTTCGCCTCGACCTGCAGTCGATGGAAAAAGCCAAAGAGAAGGACCGCGTCCGTGTCCGGGAGTTGGTCCCCTTCGACATGGTCGATGGTGTCGAGTTGGGATCGGGGCTGATTCGCGAAACGGTTCGCACCCAATTGGCTCGTGCCCGCGGCTACCTCGATACCGGCCGTGAGGTCTCGAAATGGACCGTCAGTAAACCGAAGATCAAACGTTCGCGTGGCGAGGTGATCGATCTCGATTCGGGTCCCGAACTGCCGTCGGTGCTGATCAGCCGCTGTGAAATCGCCGGGCAACTCCGCTCCGGTGGCAAGCCGTATCAGCTGACCGGGATTCTCGAAAATCTGACCCCCCAGCCGAAGCTTCGCGAGCAGCCGCTCCGCGCCCGACTGCGGTTGGATGGCGAGCAGGTCGTGAAGGTCAACTACACCCGGGACGATTCCACCGCCGCGGCGACCGAATCGCTGTCGCTGCATTGGCCAACGGCCGACGCCCCGACCATCCGCCTCGGTTCGAACGACACGATCGATCTCGACATCCGCGACGGTCGCATCGAATGGTGGGTGGAGTTGCAAACCCAAGGTGAACAGCTCAGCGGGCGGCTCGTCTCGCGGCGGGTCGACACCCGCATCGAACTCGATGCGCCCGAGCGGATCAGCCGCTCGGTGATGTTCACCAGCTTGAAAGGCACCCTCGCCAGCATCGATCAAGTCCAAGTCGAAGCCACTTTGGCTGGGACTTGGAAAGACCCCGAGTTCACGATCCAAACCAACCTGACCGAACTGCTCAGGACCGGCGTCCGCGATGCGGCTCAACAGCAGCTCGTCGACACCCGCGAACGCCTCGAATCCGAACTCGATGAGGCCTACGCCAAACAGCTGCGGGAGCTCCAAGACTGGCTCGCCGGCCAACAGACGAAGGCGAACGAATTGATCGCCAAGGCCAATCGGACGGTACAGGACGCTCAGGGCAAGATCGTCGCGGAAACCCAAAAGGCCGACGCCTATCTCGGCCGCCTTCGCGATAAGGTCCCGGCGGAAACCCAAAAAGCGGAAGCCTACCTGGGCCGCCTCCGCAGCAAGGTCCCGATGTTTTAGCCACGCCGCCAGACCCAGGGACGAAAAAAGTGTCCGGTACCTTTTTCGAGGAACTCGCCCGTCGGGTGCTTCGCACGAAAGGCATCGGACACTTTTTTACAGCACGATCCTTACTCAAGGTGGCACGGCCCGGGTTTTGGCCAACGACGCTCTGGTTCTACCTGCTGCCGTTCGCGGGGCGTGACATGTTCTCCACCCCAGCTTTCTGGCTAGGGGTTGTCTACGTCGGCTTCCCGCTCGGCTTGCTGCTCTACGGCTGGAACGACCTCGGCGATGCCCAGACCGACGCCGCCAATCCGCGCAAGGACAGTTGGCTGTTCGGGGCTCGCCCCGACGCCCAGATGCGGCGGTGGCTACCGCTGGCGATCGCCGGCGTGCAGGCCCCGTTCATCCTGCTCTTTGTCGCGATCGCCGGCCCCAAGATGCTGCTCTGGTTCGCGGCCGTGCTGCTGACCAACGCGACCTATAACCAGCTCGGCTGGAAACGACTGCCGCTGCTCGACATCTTGAACCAGGCGGCCTACGTGTTGGTGTTCGTGCTGGCGAGCTGGCTCTGCCACGTACCGCAACTCAATGCCCCCGCGATGATCTTCAGCGGCCTGTTCGCGATGATCAGCCACCTGTTCGGGCAACTGATGGACATCGAGCCGGATCGTGCCGCGGGACGCCGCTCGACCGCCGTCGTGATCGGAGCCCGTCCGACCAAGTTGCTGTTGGTCACCCTGATGGCGGTGGAAGCGGCGATCGCCTGGACGCAGTTCACCGGCTGGTACGTCGCGTTCTTCATGCTGGCCGGGGCGTTATTCTTCCTCGGCGATGCGTTGCTCGGCCCGCAGCGCTATCCGGTCTGGTTCACCAAGGCCTTCTTCATCGGCTGGAACGTCGTCGTGTTGCTCACGATGCATCTGATCTGGCGTTTCGGCGTCTTCCAACTCAGCTGAGAACGACGGGCAAGCCTGCGACCACTCCGCCTCACGGCAACGGTTGTGGCGAACGCAGGTAGGCGAACAAGTCGCGGACTTGCTGTTCGTTCAACGGTGCCAACAACCCTTCGGGCATCAGGCTCCGTTTGACCGCCGACATCTCGACGATCTCGTCACGCGACAGCGTCCGCGACTGATTGTTGCTGTCCCGGATCACGACCACCTGGCGATCCGAATCGACCATCAGCCCGTTGATCGCGCGGCCGTCATCGGTCATCAGCAAATAGTTTTCGAATCCCTCGCGGATCTCCAGGCTCGGGTTGACGATGTGGGCGATCATCCCCCGCACGTCCTGACGCTGGTAGCTGGTCAAGTCGGGGCCGGTGCGGCCACCTTCGTTGAACAGCAGGTGACAGCTGCCGCAATGGGTCGCGAACAACTTCTTGCCGACTGTCGGATTGCCGATCCCGCCACCGATCCATTCGCGATAGCGGTCGATGTCGGCTTCCATCTGGGCGGTCGTCGCGCCGCTGATCTCGCCCCACAATCGCTCGATCGCCGCGCGAATCGCTTCGTCGCGATGCAGGTGCAGCTTCCGCACGATCGCATCGGGGATCGATGTCTGAGCGAGTTGCTTCGCCTCCACCCGCGTGAGCAATTGACCCGCCCAGGCCGGGCGACTGGCGAGCAGCGTGAGCGCCGCATCCCGGGCCACCGGGCTGAGCCGATCGGCCGTATCCAGCACCCGTGGGGCGATCGCCTCCGAGTCGTAACCCTGCAGCGCCGCCAACGCCGCCACCCGCACCGCGTCAGGTTGCTCCGCGGCGGTCGCCAACTCCAATAACGGGCCGCTCGCCTGGCCCGGCCGCACATCCCCGAGCATCTCCAGATACTCGACCCGACTCGCGGGCGGTTGGCCGCCGTCGACGATGATCGCCAGCACCTCGGCGATCGCTGCCGCATCCCCCCGGCGCACCCGCAACGGCAGCGAGCCGCCACCGGTCTCGGCCATCGCGTCGATCAACTCGGTCGGCAAGCTCGCCAGCGATCGGCCGCGATAGGCCGCTTCAAATCCGCGCAGCAGAATCTCACCCGCCGGCTTGTCGGGAGCCGCCCGCAGAATCGCGGCGGACAGCGTCAGATCCCGGCGCTGCCCGCTGGCGGCGAAGCGACGCATGAAACGCTCGGCCAATTCTCGCCGCACCACTTCGGCTTCCCACCGCGCCGGCTGGTCCGTCCACCAGCGAACCATCGCTTCCGGATTTTCGCTCACCTTCGATTCGATCGCCCACCACAACATCAGCGGCAACCGATTGTCTTGCGCCGCTTGCGGATGAAGGATTAGCGCATCGATCAGCGACACTGCCGCCGGCAACGGCAACCGGCGGGCGGTGGCTGCCACCTGCAGTCGCACTTCTTGATCCGGTTCGTCCGCCGCCAGCGCGGTCAGGCGTGCGAGCCATGGCGGCGAAGGGTTACCCGACTCGCCGACCGCGCGAATCGTCCACAGTCGCACCGAGGCCAAGGGATGATCGAGCAGCGCAAGGAGCAGCGACGGATCGAGCGGTTCGAGTTGGTTGACCGCCCACAATCGTCCCAGCGCCGCGTTTTCGCTGAGGTTCGAACCGTCGAGGGAAGCGAGCAAATCCTGCTTCAGACGCGCCGCCCGATCGCCGTCGGCCAACTCGATCACGCGGCGGAGGGCGGTCTGACGCTGCCAACGGATCGGCGACTCGAGCGCCGAGAGCCAACCGTCGAAATCGTCCGCCGCCGGCAGCGTGAACGTCACCGGCGAATCGGCGCCGCGGAGCCGATAGATCCGCCCACTCTCGCGATGGATGCGGCCTTGGGAATGCGCCGCGTGGTCGATCCGCTGCTCGTAAAAGTCGGCGATGTACAACGCCCCATCCGGCCCCTCTTGGATGTCGACCGGTCGGAACCAACTGTCGCCATCACTCCACAACGCGGGCCCGATATCGGTCGTCTTGAAGCTCGCGCCGTCAGGTTCCATCTGGCTGATCATCACGCGACCCTGCAACGGCTCGACGCCGAACAGGTGGTTGCGAAACCGCGGCGGGAACGTTTCGCTCTGCTGGATCACGAACGTGTGCGTGAACCGTTCGGCGCGGTGATGCGCCATCGCTTCGTAAAAGCCGAACGCATACGGATTGGACAACTCGCCATGCTTGCCGAAGCCCTTGCGGAAGTAGCCGCCGGGGACGTAGTGAAAGCCGCGCGTGTCGCCACCGTTATGCCCCGAGTAGACCCGGCCCTGGGAGTCGATTTCGACGCCGAACGAATTCCCACCCCCCTCGGCGAAGACTTCATACTTGCGACTCGCGGGATGATAACGCCACACCAATTGGCCGATCGAGCGGACCGGTTCCTCGGCGCTGCCATACGGCTTCGCCGCCGCGCTGACGGTGCTCCCTTGCGTGCCATACAACCAACCGTCCGGCCCCCAGCGCAAACTGTTCACGACCGAGTGGGCATCTTCCAACCCGAACCCCTCCAGATGCACTTCGGGATCGCCATCGGCGACGCCGTCGTGATCGCTGTCCGAGTAATAGAGCAAGTGCGGCGGGTTGAGCACCCACACGCCGTCGCGGTCCAAGGCGATCGATGTGATCAGGCTGAGCCCTTCCAGAAACACGCTGTGCGAATCGTAAACACCGTCCCCGTTGCTGTCCTCGTGAACGCTGATCCGATCGGCGCCCGGAAAATGGTTCGGCGGCGGCAGCGGCGTTTTATCCCAAACCGTCCGCAGGAATTGGTCGCGGCTGACGGCCGTCAGCCCCGCGGGGTCGGGGTACTGCAAGTATTCGACGACCCACAAACGGCCGCGATGATCCCACTTCAGCGACAGCGGCTGACCGATGATCGGATCGGCCAACACCAAATCGACCTGCAGGTCGTCCATCGTCTTCAGATGGGACAACGCGTCGCTGGGCGCTAGCGGCCCGGCGTCGTCCGCGAGTCGTTTCAATTCCTTCTCGGCCGCGGCGATCTCCATCGGTTCGCGAAACCACTGCTCTTCGGGAACGTCAAACCGCGCGGAAAGCCGGGCGAACTGCGCATCGTCCTCCGTCACCGCCTGCCACATGCCAGCCAACCGGAGCGCCGAATCGGGGCCGAACAACACCGGCGCGGCGACATTGAATCCGCGGCGGCCAAAGTAGTTGAAGACCCGAATCGCAACGACGTTCGCCTCACCCGCCAACAACGTCCCCGGCGGGATGGCCAGCCGTGAAGATTGTCCCAGCCCGCTGCGATACTCCGGCGGGAAGGTCCCCAAGCTGCCGACCGCCTGGCCATTGATGAAAACCTGCCGCGCGTCATCGACCGCTTCGACAAAGATCTCGCATGGCTGGTCTTCCCAGCCCCGCGGAACGACCACCACGGCGCGAAACCAAACGACCCCTTCCTCGACGACCAAGGGTCCGGCCGGCGGACGTTTCCAAGCATCCGGGATCGTCACGCCGATCGGATCGGCCGCGACAGCCGCCGACCCCCAAGCACCCACGAGCAACCAGGACAGGATCCAAAGGACGGCGCGGTACGGCGCGGCGGCGTGACCAAGCATCATCGTCGGTATCACTCGAGGGCGGGCGGGAACACCGATCGAATCTCGATCGGCGTGGCGGGACAGGCGCGGGCACCGATCCCAGCAAGATCGGCCACGCCTGTTTCGATGATAACCGATGCGCGGGGCGGTTGGGCCAAATGAAGCGGCCCGAAAGCCGCTCGTTCCCGTAAGCCAAGACGCATTCGTGCCCGCGGCTTGCTACATTCGAGTCGGTCGCAGGTCGTGCGGATGATTCCGGAAACAAAGAGGCAACCGATGATGACACGAGCGGGATGGTTGGTGCTGCTGGTCGGCATGCTGTGGCGGGGAACGGGCCTGGCCGCGGAAAGGCCGACCTTGGAAGGAGCGGCCGCGGAAGGGCCGGCTGAGCAGCGCCAGCAGATCGGCGAACCCAATTCCCTCGAGTCGCCGCCGTTCTATTCCGACCGCATGAACCTGCTGGTCTGGCGCGACGAGCAGGGGACGTCCCACCCGATCGACGCGCCGGCTGACTGGCAACGACGTCGCCAGCAGATTCTCGAGAACCTGCAGTTGGTGATGGGACGCTTGCCGGCGACCGATCCCGCGGTGCCGCTCGATCTGCAAGTGCTCGAGAGCGAACGGCTCGAGAAGGTGACCCGCAAGAAAATCACCTACCAAGCGGGCCCGGGAGATCCCATCCCGGCCTACCTGTTGATCCCACACGGCCTCCGCGGACCCGCGCCGGCCGTGGTCTGCCTGCACGGCACCAGCGGATCCCGCGGGCGAACGGCGGGCGTCGGTGCCGATTACGCCCGCTACACGCTCGAATTGGCCGAGCGAGGTTACGTCACCATCGCCCCCGACTACACGCTGCTGGGCGATAACCAAACCGACCCCGAATCGCTCGGCTACACCAGCGGCACGATGAAGGGCATTTGGAGCCACATGCGGGCCGTCGATCTGCTGCAGTCACTACCCGAAGTCGATGGCGAACGGATCGGCGCCTGCGGTCTGTCGCTCGGCGGCCACAACGCGCTGTTCCTGGCCGCTTTCGATCCACGCATCCGGGTCGCGGTCACCAGTTCCGGCTTCGACTCCTTCACCGATTACATGGACGGCGACCTGTCCGGTTGGTGCCAGAAACGTTACATGCCGGCGATCAGCGAAGTGTACGGCAAGGACCCCAAACGCCTGCCATTTGATTTCCCCGAGGTCATCGCCGCGATCGCGCCCCGCGCGGTCTACGCCCATGCCCCGCAAGACGACAGCAACTTCAAAGTCGACAGCGCCCGCCGGTGCGTCCTGGCCGCGCGACCCGTCTATCAGTTGCTGAATGCCGAACGACAGCTGGTCGCGAGTTACCCGCCCGGACCCCACGGGTTCCCCAGCGAAGACCGCGAACAGGCCTATCGCTTCATCGACCGCGTGCTGCGACCCAAACCGCTACAAGTCTTCATCCTCGCCGGCCAGTCGAACATGGAGGGCCAAGCCGTCGCCGACCTGGCGGGCCAGGATTACAACGATGGCCGCGGGACTTTAAAATTCCTGCTCCAGGACCCCGCACAAGCCGCCCGCTTCGGACACCTGATGGCGGACGATGCCAGCGGACAATGGGCGGTCCGACCCGACGTCTGGTGCCGTTACCAGCGTGAGCAAAAACCGCTGCTGGCCGGCCCACTGACGATGGGCTTTTCGGTCTATGGCGGCGCGCACCACTTCGGCCCCGAGTTGCAATTTGGGCATGTCCTCGGTGACCACCTGGATGAACAGGTGCTACTGATCAAGACCGCTTGGGGAGGAAAGAGCCTGTACCGCGATTTTCGGCCCCCGAGTTCGGGCGGCGAAGTGGGACCTTATTACACCCGGATGATCCAACAGGCTCGCCAATCACTCGACAACCTGGCGACCGATTTTCCGGACTACCACGGCGGCGGTTATGAACTGGCGGGCTTCGTCTGGTATCACGGCTGGAACGATGGGGTCGAACCAGGGACGGCGGTGCCCGAGTACGAGCAAAACTTGGTGAATCTGATCCAGGACGTTCGCCGGGACTTGCACAGCCCACAGCTGCCCGTCGTGATCGGCGAACTGACGGGCCCCTGGGTCGACGCCCCGCCGGAATGGGAAGCGTTGCGCAAGGCGCAAGCGGCCGCCGCGGCGCGGATCGAGCCAATCGGGACCGCCGCTTTCGTGCCGACCCGCGATTTCGTCCGCCGGCCGGAAGACTCCCCCAACCCCGGCCATGGGCACCACGAGTTCGGCAACGCCGAGACCTATCTGCTGGTCGGTGATGCGCTGGCCAACGCGATGCTGAACCTACGGAAGCAACCGCCCGCGACCGCCACGGCGACGCCCTGACCGCGCAAAGCCCCTGGACGAACCAGCCACGGATCAGGGGCTGGGAGTCGCCCCCGCAGCGGCCGATTTCGCCAGCGGTGCCGATGCTTAGAAACTCGAGCGCCGGGATCTCAACGACCTGAACCTTTCGACGGTCCGGATGACGTTGACGTTTCTTGCGTCCTTCGTCGATCAGGTCAAACGAGCCTGGTGTCCGCTGTTCGCCGCGGTACTCGAAAAGCTGACCTGCCCCGCTTACTCACCGGCCGGGGGCGTTTTAAGAAAGCCGATCTCAGGCAGTTCGACATGTTGTCGCCATTGATCAACCGGCAGGTTCCACGGTTCTAGTCGCAGCGGTTCGGTGAGCGGCATCACCCAATCGCGCTGGCCGAATTGGCCACGAGTCTCCGCCGCTAAATCGACGTTGGGATCGATCATCAATTGTGGCTTACGGCCGTTGAGCGATGCCAGCGCGAAAGCGTGAACCTGAGGTCGCCAACCCATTTCCGACTCGAACCGATCGGCGATGAAGTGAGCCATCAACAGGATCATCTCAGGATCCCTGGCAAACTTCCCAGACTGTTCCTCGTCGACAAACTGTTTGTGATCGACGTTGGCGACTTTCCCCGATTTGGGGTCGACCACCGCATAACCGACCCCGACCTCCTTCGCCCTCAGCATCATCCGCCAAGAGAACAAATGCCCGCGTTCGTCCCAGCTCGTTTCGCTCCCGTATAGCCGTCCACGCAGTGGCCACAAGCAATGAAACAAGATGTACGCCACAACAACAGCCAGCACCCATCGTGGTGGACCGTTCCCGCTGTTCCCCTTCGCGACGTCATTGCCGCTCGTCACCGGTTGGGCGCGTCCTACCGACAAGACCCTGCGCGGCCAATCCGGCTCGAAAAAGATCGTCGTCGCGACGATCATGAACCACGGAAAGACGTGAATCTGGAACAGCATCGAGTTCGTCAAGTGGAACGCGACGCTCATCAGGTAAGCCAGCACACGCGTCCGCCGCCACAGCAGCGCCGGCACGATGAGCAAATCGAAAAACAACCCGAACCAAGAAGTCGCGATCCCCGCACCCTGCCACGACAGCAACGTTCCGATGACCGGGATATCGGTCTTGGTCGACAGGTAGATTCCCATCGGTTGGCCGAGCAACCAGTCGGGTGTCAACTTGGCGATCCCGCCAAAAAAGTAGGGCACCGCGACATGGAACCGAATCGCCCACAGCACCCATGCCGGAACCGTCTGACTCAAAATCTCCGGTTTCCGCCAGGCGTCGACGGATACGTTGCGATGCAGCGGCAGGACCGTCAGCAAACAACCGAATAACCCGATCAGGTAGTAATGGTTCTGGTAATTCGTCCGGTCGAGCAAGAAGACGTAGACAAACGAGAGAGCAAAACCGACGGTCGCCAGCCGATAAAAGCAGCCCGCCGCGATCATCAAGGCGAACGTCAGGATGGCCGCGAAATGCAGGTACATCCCGATACCGGGCCAGGGCCTTATCCAATCGAATCCGAAGTAGGTAAAAAAGAACTCCGGTTCGACGTACAGGTTGGTCACCCGTCCCGAGTCGAGGTAATTCCAAGCCCAGGCCGCCATCAGCACTCCGAACGCGATCCGAAAGAACGTCACGCTCGCGTTATCAATCGGCTGCCAAAGACCGATTCGCAAGCCGTCGGCGAGCGCACTCGGACTGGAACCCGTGTCATCCGCCGCCGACCGCCCAGAACGGTCGCCTGACAAATCAGGCACCGTCGCCGGTCGCGGTCGATCTGCAGGTGTGTCCACCGGCATGGCGACCATCAGTCCTTTTCCTCTTCCTCGGGCGGATCGAACTGCAGTTCCATCTTCGCGCGGGCAGCATCTTGAGCGGTCGCCTTCGGCAGAACGATCTCGAATTCATTATTGCCGTCAGCTTTGATCTCAACCTCCATCAGAGTCATTTCATCATTCATCGAGCAATTGCACTTGGCCTCTCCTCGGCCGACTCGAACGCGGTGCTTCCCAACAACGGCTCCGTCATTCGCACCAAGCTCGGACGTTGAGAGGACGAAAGTGCCATCGGGCTGGGAGAACGCGAAGGCTGGCTTTCCGACCAAGGCCGACGCTTCCGCTCCACCGCTGCGCAACGGTTCAAAGTAGACCGCACAGCCACCAACCGGTTGCCCCTCGCACATTACCCGGCCCGTCACTTTGGCGACCGGAAAATCTCCTGATCCACCACAGCCGGGCAACAACGGCAGAACGAAAAAATAACAACCTGCGAGCGCGAGGCCCTTGACGAAAGTCTTCGAAACAGATTGAGATGTCTGCGACCATCCGTCGAATCCCGCTTTGCCATTTCGGTCACCTCGGAACATCCACGGCCGCGGTAAGGGTGTGTTCATCGTTTCTCGTTTTTTCGGAATCAGGATAATGAAATAATAAACTGAAGCTGCCCTCTCAGGGGCGAGAGGGCAGCGAATGCCGCTTCGGAACCCGGCGTCAAGGAGACTGGAATTGATGGCGGAGCAGGTTACTGCCACTGACCCAAGACCATCCCGTCTCGCTTATCGTGCATATTGCAATAGGTTCCGATGTCAATGCTTTCACTCAGAAAGTGGACCGAACCGTCGCAGAACAGGAACTGGGCGCCACCGGCGTGATAGCTAAANNGCTAAAAGCATTGTCGTCATTGATGGCAAGGTACATCCGGTTGGGAGAAACCTTCGCATTGATGGGACTGTTGGTCCGCCCGTTGATTCGGATGGTTTCATCCTGACCACTCCCGAACGCGCCGATCCAGGTCGGCCAATCATTGATCGATGTCGGAGCTACTGTCGCCCGACTACCGGCGGAGACATTGCTCGACACGTAGGAAGACTCGGCGACCATGATCGTGTTGGTCAAACCGTCGGTAATTTCCATGAACTTGGTGGGAGGCGCCTCCCACAACTTGTGCAACACGCCCCAGTCGCCTCGGCAGCTACCACCGGCACCCTTGTAGTCGGTGAGCGCGTGCCCGATCGCCATCGGAGTCGAGGGGGGAATACTGCCGGCGTTGAGAGCGGCGCTTCCCGGAATTTGCCAGGTCGGAGGAACAACGTCAGGAAGGGCCGACGAAGGGCAGCGATAGGTCGAAACTTTCGTGTCACCGCCGGGCATCACGCCCGCAGGCGTGCCTCCGGGCGGAACGAGCGGATAGAACTGGTTTCGGATCGATTGATTACCGAGCACCCCGTAATGTCCGTTGGGCCTCATGAAATCGTGAAGACCCTGCTGTTCGACGAACGGCAACAGGGCGACGAGCCAGCCGAAGCCGTCGTCGTCTTCCCCGCTCGGCTGGCCCTTTCGAGAATCGGCGGCCTGCAGCGCAGAGGGTAGCGATTTGAACGTGCTCTCATAATTGTGCATCGCCAATCCGATCTGCTTCAGATTGTTCGAACAGGACATCCTGCGTGCGGCTTCCCTCGCTGCTTGAACGGCTGGCAACAGTAGTCCGACCATCACACCGATGATGGCAATCACCACCAACAACTCCACCAAGGTGAACCCTTGGCGAGCCTTTCTTAAACTCAAACTCAAACTCATGATTCTTACTCCTCAAACTTCGAACGAAATATTTCCAACAGAAATGACGCGACCT
>DITY01000126.1:0-32435 GCA_002422955.1 Planctomycetaceae bacterium UBA6172 | reverse complement strand
CTCCGCGACCAAGGGATGAACGCCCGCGGTTCACGGCAGCATCAGGCCGACGACCGACCGCGGTTCAGCCTTCACCAAACATTCACGGGCCGTTCATCTGAAATGAACGACCCGTAAGGTATGCCCCTTCCATAGGGGCTTAAAAGCTAGCCGCCCGCAGCAGCGAGCATACCGGCGATCACTACTACTTTCCGACCGACGCCTCTTCTTCGACGATCGGTCGCGTATGTTCAGCAACCTCCGCCGGGAACTCCGTGAGCTGATTCGGTTCGCCATCCCGCTTGACCAGTTCGAACGCGTCGTAGAGTTGGCCCACCGCGGTGCGGGCTTCAAACCTCAGTTTGTCATCCGCGATCGAAATCACCTGATA
This sequence comes from Planctomycetaceae bacterium UBA6172, assembly GCA_002422955.1. GTDB lineage: Bacteria > Planctomycetota > Planctomycetia > Pirellulales > Pirellulaceae > UBA6163. The sequence continues at coordinate 32,065 of DITY01000126.1, read as the reverse complement.
CAGCTGCGTGTCTTCCGCGACTCGCTTCATGAACGGCCGCCGGTTGATGTTGTACATCTTCGGACCACTGACCGAGACGACATAAACCGTCCCCGTCTGAGGTTCGCGAGCCTGGACTCCGGTCGCGACGTTGCCGAGGGTCACCGGCACCGCGACCTCGGGACTCGCGTCCAACTGATCCGGCACGTCGAGGACCGTTCGACCATAGGTNNGGCTCGCAGCGCAGCGTTGTCGCGGTCTTTGGCCGTGGAGAATACGGGATGATGAAACGTCAGCACGACCCACCTGGAGGTGTTTTCCTCCAACACGTTTTTCAGCCATTCGGCTTGCTGTTCCAACTTCTCGTTGCTGTTCAACGCGATCAACCGCATGTCTTGGTAGGTCACCGTGTAACAGCTCTCTTCCAATCCGGCGGGGCCATTCGACGGCAGGGCGAATTGTGATCTCCAATGATGGGACAGTCGACGCGAACCGTCCGGCAGCTTCGCCTGCTCGTGGTTCCCCGGAACCGCCAGCGTCGGCGTCATCGCGTTGAGCCACGAGCCGGCACCGAACCACTCACCCCATTCCGCATCGGATTCGGCCCTATTCACCAAGTCGCCCGCGTGCAGGATGAAGGCGGCACGCGGTGCGTCGCGATGCGCCTCGCGAATCACCCGCGACCACATCGAGCGGATGTTGTTTTGGGCGTCGCCGAAGTAGATGAAAGAAAACGGCTCGGCTTGGTCCGAGGCCGTCCGGAACTGAAACCATTCGCTCCAGTTCGCCCCGTCGCCGACTCGGTAAACGTACTTCGTTCCCGGAGCGAGTTCCGAAAAACTGACCGAGTGAAAGTGCGCGGTGTTGATGTCGGTTTTGAGAGCCATGCTTTCGGCTTCGATCTGCTTCGCCTTCTCCGCGAAGTATGGCCCGGCCTCGGCAACCGCAATCTCAGCCCAGGCGTGGCTGACATCGATCGACGTCCGCCAGTTGACCGTCGCACCCGTTCGCGGATCCGCATCCCACGACAGGACGATCCGATCGGGCATCGCCGTCGGTTTGTACATCTCCGCCGGCTGGACCGGGATCGGGGCGTGTTCGCCCTCATGGCCTACGGCTCGGTTGACCGCCTGGAACTGAGCCAAGACGATCCAGCCGCTGAAAACGGCGAAAGTCTTGAAAGGAATTCGCTTCATGGATAACGCTCGATGCTTACGAGTTTGAGAATGGGTCCGCACTGAGCTGCCAACTTAAGGCGGGCACGCATCGCTAACGGAAAACATCCGATGAAGAAGCGGTGAATTCCGACGGAAGGCTTTAACGGTTCGAGAACCACGCCGACTCGGCAATGAGCGGTCAATCAGTGACCGCGCGATCCTGATCGCCCGGATCAAGCCATATCGCTCGGATGAAGATTGAATGAACGCCATGGCGGTTGCCGAATCCGTTTGATTCAATGATCGATAACAATCCGAAGCCCTGATTCTCGAACTGGATTTTCCCATGTACCGATCGGCAGCAGGCCCTGTATTCGCGACTCGGTGGCTACTCATGATCATGGTCGCGTCACACGGCATCTTGTTCCTCGCCAGGGCGCAAGCTGCGGAACCCCAACTGGGTTTTGCCCAGCCCAAGGTCATCGCCCATCGCGGCGCGAGCGGATACTGCGTCGAGCATTCGGAAGGCGCGAAGGTCCTGGCTCATGCCCAGTTGGCCGATTACATCGAACAGGACGTCGTCCTCTCGAAAGACCGCGTGTTCATCGTTTCCCATGACATCACGATGGGCGCGACAACCAATGTCGAAGAGGTCTTTCCGGACAGAAAGCGGGACGACAATCAGTTCTATTGGGCCGACTTCACTTGGGACGAATTGCGCCGCGTATCGCTCCGCCCCCGAACAGGCAAGTACCAGGGCAAGACGTATTCCGGCAGCGGCGTCGCCTGTGGCCAGCGGGTCCTGCGGCTCGACGAGGAGATCGCCTTGCTACGAGCGTTGGATGGCTCGTTCGGTCGCCAGACCGGACTGTACATCGAACTGAAGAGCCCCGCGTTCCATGGCAAGGAGTTTGGCGCGAGCATGGGAGAATTGCTCATCGAGTTGCTCGCTCGCGAGGGCATACCGGCAACCGCGGATCGCTGCCTGATTCAATGCTTCGAGATCGCCGAATTGGAGGATTTGAAGAACCGTTTGGACTGCCCGTATCCGCTGATCCAGTTGCTCGGCGGCAAGGCTTCGGAGATCGAATGGGAACGGATCGCCAAGTTCGCGGTCGGCGTCGGTCCGGCGTTGCCGATGCTGGCGGAGCGGACGGAATCGGGGATCGTTTCGACCGGCGTCGTCGAAGCGGCCAAGGAACATGGCCTGCTGGTCCACCCCTACACGGTTCGCCGGTCGATGCAGCCGGCGTGGTCCCAATCGCTCGACGAGACCCATTCATTTCTGATTCGAGATCTCCGAGTCGACGGCTTCTTCACGGACTTCCCGGATCTGGGACGTGTCGCGGTCGATGCCGCCTTATCCCAGAGTCGTTAACCGTTTGTCAACGTCGCCTCACAGGCGGCAGCGATAGACGAAGGCGGGGGGGACATTGGCCCACACGGTCGGGCTGTGTTGCACTTCGCTGAAGGTCGATTCGAGCCGCTTGGCGAAGCGGCGTCCGGCGGGCAGGACGACCCCCTGCCAATAGGCGAAGGTGGCGAACTGGCCGCCCGGCCGGAGGACGCGGAGCATCGCGTCGAAGCATTCATTTTGCAGCGATTCGGGAAACGCCGCCCACGGCAACCCGCAGAGGATCGCATCGACTTGGTGGATACCCTGCTGGCGGCACAACGCCTGAACGTTCGCGACGCTGTCTTCGAAGACCATCGTCTGGGGACAGCGTTGGCGGGTCCGTTGGGCCAATTCGGCGGACCGTTCGATCGCGAAGAACTTCGCGCCAGGCTGCAGGCATTCGCCGATCCGCTCGGTGAAGACGCCCGTGCCCGGACCGTATTCGATCACCGCGCGGGCCGCGCCCCAGTCGACGCTTTGCACCATCATTTCGGCCAAGCCGCGGCTGCTGGGCAGGATCGCGCCAACCTGAATCGGCCGGCGGATGAAGGTGCGGAAAAAAGTCAGTGCATCGGACATGGCGGAGGGGGCTTCGGCGGTAACGATCGACTCGCGAAAGTCAGATCAGAACCGCTGAAATCGTCCGACGCAAGGCGGACAATGGCCGCGGGATCACTCCCCGACGCGTTGTTCCTTTTTCTCGCCGCTGCCCTCGAACCAGTTCTTGATCGCGGCCACGGTGGTCGCTCGGCCGGCCCGTGCGATCGACGTGGTGAGGGGGATTTCCTTGGGGCAGACCGCGACGCAGTTTTGGGCATTGCCACAGGTGGCCACGCCCCCCGGCCCCATCAACGCGTCGAGCCGTTCGCCGGCCAGCGCCTTGCCCGTGGGATGCTGATTGAACAACATCGCTTGGCTGATCGCGTGGGCGCCGATGAAGGCGGTATCGTACGCCGCCTGCTTGCGGGCTTCGAACTGCTCCTGGGTCTCGCCGGCTTCCTGCGTCAATTCGATCTTGTTGAACTGCGGACAGGCTTCCAAGCAGCAGCCGCAGCTCATGCACTGGCTGAGCGGATAGGCGCGTTCCTGATCAACGCGGGGCAACCGCTCGCCGGGGCCGAGGTTGTAATAGCTATCGACCGGCACCCACGCCTTGACTCGCTTCAGGGAATTGAACAGCCGTTGGCGGTCGATCAGCAAATCGCGAACGACCGGGAACTTGGTCATCGGCTGCAGCACGATCTCGTCCGGGTTGTCTTGCAGGAGCCGATCGACCAGCGCGCTGCAGCTTTGCCGCACGCGGCCGTTGATGACCATCGTGCATGACCCGCAGACCTCTTCCAGGCAACCGCAGTCCCAGGCGACAGGCGAAACCTTCTTGCCGTCGACCGTGGTCGCCTTGGCGGCGATTTTCTGCAGCACGCTGATGACGTTCATCTCGCGTTCGTAGTCGATATCGAACAACTGCCAGTACGGATCCTGACCGGGTCCGTCTTGACGCAGGACACGAACGCGGATTTGGCTGGGTTGGTTCTGCTTCAGCGGGGCGGGGGCGATCACGTCGAGGACCCTCGGAGGAAGGAATGCAATGTCGTTTAAGAATGATAGTGGGATGTCAGGCGGTGGCCGGCTGGGCTGCTTTTTGTTCGGCACGAGCCGCAGCCCGTTCCTTCCAGACCTCTTCGATCACGTCGGCGCCGACCAAGCCATACAAACGCGGCCGGGGCGGGATCAATGAAGTGTCGACGTCTTCGTAACTGATTTGCGGCTGGTTGGAGTTGCTATCCCAAACCGCGATCGTGCTCTTGAGGAAGCGGCGGTTGTTGGCCTCGAACTCGTCGCACCACTGTTCCGCCTGTCGCCGGCGTTCGCCCGGTTCCTCGGCGGTCAAGCTCGGCTTCTCGAAGGCGGGTTTGTAGTGCGCGCCGCGGCATTCGTCACGTTGCAGGGCCCCATGCAGCAGCGTCTTGGCGACCGGAATCATGTCCTGCACCGCCTTGGCGAAGATCACGTTCTGGTTCGTCCAGTTGCCGCCGTCCGACAGGCTGACTCGCAGCGCCCGCTGGTGCAGATCGTCGACCTGCGCGATCGCTTCTCGCAGCTGATCGTTGCGTCGCACGACGGTCGCCGAGCGGGTCATGACATCGCCGAGTTCTTGGTGGATCAGGTACGGGTTTTCATCGCCACCGGAGCCCTTGAGCAGTTGGGCGTGCCGCCGCTGCTGGGAAGCGACGGAGGCATCGATCACGGACGAGGGGAGCTCGGCATGGCCACCCTTTTGATTGGCGGCGTAGTTGGTGATCGAGGGACCGATGAACAGTCCGGAAAAGATGCACGACAACAACGAATTGGCACCCAAGCGATTGGCGCCGTGATAGTGATAGTCGCATTCGCCGATCGCGTACAAACCTTCGATATTGGTCATCTGGTTTCGCGGCGCCCCGGGCAACAAGCCGCCGTCGGCGCTCTTGACGTAATCGGCCCACAGACCGCCCATGCTGTAATGGACCGCCGGGAAGATTTTCATCGGCTCGAAGCGCGGGTCGACCCCTTGGAACTTCTCGTAGATTTCCAGAATCCCGCCCAGCTTGCGATCGAGTTCGGCCTTGGGGATGTGGGTCAAATCGAGATACACACACATCCGATCCGTCTCGACGCTCAATCCTTCGTTGACGCAGATGTCGAAGATTTCGCGGGTCGCGATATCGCGGGGGACCAAATTGCCGTACTTGGGATACCGCTCTTCGAGGAAGTAAGAACGATCCGCTTGGGGAATTTCCTTGGGGCTACGGGAGTCATGGGGCTTGCGAGGAACCCATACTCGCCCCCCTTCACCCCGCGCCGATTCGCTCATCAGCCGCAGTTTGTCGGCACCGGGAATCGCGGTCGGGTGAACCTGGATGAACTCGCCGTTGCCGAACTTGGCACCGGCTTGGAAACAGCGACTGGCGGCGCTGCCGGTGCAGAACACGCTCATGGTGCTCTTGCCGAAGAGCAAGCCGTTGCCGCCGGTGGCGACGACGGCGGCGTCCGCCGGGAACGCGCGGATTTCCATCGAGACCATGTCCTGGGCGACCACCCCACGGCATCGGCCAGTTTCATCCTGGATCGGCCCGAGGAAGTCCCAAAACTCGTACTTCTTCACCATCCCTTCCGACTCTTGCCGCCGCACCTGCTCGTCGAGGGCGTACAGCAATTGCTGACCCGTCGTGGCCCCGGCGAAAGCGGTCCGCTTGTACAACGTGCCGCCGAATCGGCGACGGTCGATGAACCCTTCGCCGGTCCGGTTGAACGGGACACCGAGGCGATCCATCAGATCGATTACCTTGGGGGCCCAAAAAGCCATTTCCTTGCAAGGCGGCTGATGGTTGAGGAAGTCGCCGCCGTAAACCGTGTCATCGAAGTGTTTCCACTCGCTGTCACCTAGCTGACGCGTCTGATCGTTGCAGCTGTTGATGCCGCCCTGGGCGCAGACGCTGTGCGACCGTTTGACCGGCGTCAGGCTGATCAGGTCGACCTTCACGCCCAACTCGGCGAGCTTCATCGTCGCGGCCAATCCTGCTAAACCGCCCCCTACGACGACGACTCGATGCTGTGCCATGGCTGCTAACTCCCGAATGCCCCGCCATCGAGGCGGAAAGTGAAATGTTTTTGAATTCAGTTGAAATCGATCGTTGCGGCCCGCGCCACTGATTTAACCGCGGATCCCCGTCCGCGGTTCACCAGCCGGGCCCGCGTTCATTCGCTGGCGGGTGCCACGGACGCTTCGGCCTCACCCGCCACCGCGGGAGCCGCTTCACCGAGCACCGGATCGGGCTGCGTCCGCTTCTCGACGCTCGGGGGCACAACCCCCGCCTTCAAGTTGGCCTCGTACATTTGATCCTCGATCAGCTTGGCGGCCACCGGATCGGTCGAGATCGCGCCCCACCAGGCGCTCGTGCCAACCACCAGCAGCACCAGCCCGATCGCGGTACAGACCTTCGACGCCCGCTGCTGGGCAGCCGCTGAAATCCAAGCCCCCCAGGTGATACCCGCCGTCCACAACCCGTTGGCGAAGTGGTAGACGCAGGCCCACATGCCGATCAGGTAAAACGCTTTCCAGAACCAAGAGGCCATCGCCGCGGCCATGGTGCTGGCCGCGTTGTACGGCCGAAATTGCGCGAAACCGTAGCGTTCGCCCAATTCGACCCAATGCGAAAAATGGACCCAGCCGTGCAGGTGCCAGACGTGCATCATCAGGTAGACGAAGGCGATCAAGCCGGTAATTCGCTGCCATTTGTAACGGCGGTTGTTGGCATACGTGTAATGGCTGGTGTTGCTGCGACCCGTTCGGGCGATCCAAACGCCGATGATGGCGTGAAACAGCAGCGGGGCAAAAATCAATCCCCACTCCACGATCGGCAACAGCGCGCCGAGCGAGTGAATCGCGTACACCGCCCGCTGAAACGTCGCCGTCCCATTGAGGAGACTCGCGTTGGTAGTCAGGTGTACCACCATGTACGCCCCCAACGGCACGATGCCGGTCAGGGAGTGCAAACGACGAATCGCGAACTCGTGTCGGGTAAAGAACGAGGTACACGGAGTGGCGGTAACGGAGGTCATGATGACTCAGGAGGATTGGCGACAGACCCAGCAGAGACGTCGGGGTAACCGCAAAATCACCCGACCAAACAACGGCACTCCACCGGCGAGCCGACAGTCTAATTTTACCCGAGCCCCGCGAATACCCACGGAGCGGTAAAAGCTGACTAATCGACAGACTTCCTTGGCCGCATAACCAGCCCCGCCCGCCAAATCCGCCGCGGTGCTCCGATTCCCGCTTTTTGTTATGCTCCAGCGACTGTTCCGGCATCCGTTTTTCCTGACCCTGAGCCCGAGCCATGCCCGCCCTGCGACAACTTGTCGATGATACCTACGCCGAAGGCTTCCGCAGCATCTACGGCGAAGTCTTGCTGACCGGCCGCGACCGCACCTGGCTCGGTCATGCCGTCGCGGCCGTCACCGGCCACGCCAGCAGCACCATCCTGTGCGATTGCGAAGCCGGCCTGTCCCAGTGGGTCGAACCGGCCGACACGCCCGACGGTAGGCCTGGCGCGATCCTGCAATTCCACGTGCCCCGCTTTCGCAAGGACCGCCGCGAACACTTGGAAAAAGTGATGCTGGCACGGATCAGCCAGAACGCGCTGACCTGCCCGACGATCCGCTGTTTCAACCGTCTCGACACGACCGACTATTTCAAGCTCGGTCGCAAAATCGCACTGTTCGGCGACGGTTATCAATTTCGCGACATCCGCCACGGCGAACGGGGCTGGGTGATCCCAACCCTAGGGGGCGAGTTCTTTCTCTCCCGTCGCTTCGGCTTTCAAGACGGCGTGATGGGCGGCAACCTCTGGTTCTTCGGCACCAGCGAAGACGCGGCGATCCTGGCGGCGGAGCGGGCCGCCCAAGCGGTCGAAGCGATCGGCGACACGATCACACCCTTCCCCGGCGGTGTCGCGGCCAGCGGCAGCAAGGCGGGGAGCCGCTACAGCTTCATGATCGCCAGCACCTTCGCCGAGTATTGCCCGACCCTTCGCGAACGTTTGGGCGATCAGTCACGATTGCCGCCGGGGATCGAGTCGGTGATGGAGATCATCGTCAACGGCCGTGACCTCGACGCGCTCAAGGCCGCGACCAAGGCCGCGATCTTGGCGGCCGCCGACACGCCCGGCCTCGCCAAAATCAGCGCGGGCAATTACGGCGGCCGACTCGGCAAGACCTTTGTCCACTTGCACGAACTGATCGCCGACCAACCGGAGTGAGCGATCGGCCTGCCGCCAAGGCCAGCCTGCAGCCCCGCGGAGGATGGGTCGCTGCCGGGCACTCAGAACAACGCGTCGACCGCGGCGATGACGACCATCAACGCGCCGATGACCAACTTGCCGGCGGTACCGAGCAGCCGGCCGACCAGCGCCCCCTTGCCGATCTCAAATCCCTGTTGCCAACCGCGGCCCTTCCAAATCTCTCCGGCCCAAGCGCCCGCGAACGCCCCCGCCGCGCCACCCACCAAGGCTCCCACGATCGGCCCGATCAGCGGCACCGGCAGGCTGACGAAGGCGCCACCGATGCTGCCGATCATGGTCCCGACGATCGCCAAAATCATCCCCCGGCGACTTCCACCGAGTTTGCCCGCGCCGGCGGCCCCGGCGGCAAACTCGACGACCTCACCCAGCAGCGCCAGGCCCGCCAACACGCCGACGCCGAACCAGCCGATCCCGCGTCCCGCCTCGGCGGGAACCGCGAACGCGAAGATCGCCGAAAAGGCCACAATCAGCCAATTTCCCGGCACCGACAGCGAGTTCGAGACCCAGGCCGTGCCATTCGCAAGGATCAGCAGCAACACCCACACGTAGTACAACGAGTTTTTCCCCCTCCAGGCTCGGCGGAGCCCGGGACACCTGATTGATAACCGCGCCCGAGTCAGCCTCAAGGCACCTCCCATCCTAAGCCATCCTAATGTTTTTCACCCGGCGACAGACTGCCCACTCGCTGCCCACTCGCTCGGTCCGCCGCGACCCCGTGATGCCGATGCGTGGATGTGGCGGGGGTCCCGTTAAATCGCCGTGAAGGGACCCGAAGGTGGCTCGAGAGTCGATAAACTGCCTTGAAAATGCCCGCGGATTCCCAACTCACTCGCTTTTACCCTCTCGGAGACCACCATGTTGAGTCATTCGCAATTGCGTCAGGCGATTCGCCAAGAAGCTGGCGTTTCCCGCCGTTTGTTCCTCGCCTATTCTGGCGCCCTGAGTACGCTCCCGCTGCTGGCCCGTGCGTCCTTCGCGGTCCAGAACCCGAGCTTCTCGAGCGATCCGTTTACCTTGGGCGTGGCCTCCGGCGACCCGGACTCCAGCAGCGTGGTCCTGTGGACGCGACTGGCCCCCAAGCCGCTCGACCCCGATGGTGGGATGCCCCGTGAAGCGGTCAACGTCACCTGGCAAATCGCCGCGGACGAGTCGATGAACCGGATCGTCGCCGCGGGGGCCGCCGTGGCCACGCCCGCCCTGGGGCATTCGGTCCACGTCGAAGTCAACGGCCTCAGCCCCGACCGTTGGTACTGGTATCAATTCCGCGCCGGCGATGCGGTCAGCCCCATCGGACGGACCCGCACCTTCCCCGCCGCCGACGCGCTGCCACAGCAACTCCGCTTCGCGGTCACGTCCTGCCAGAACTACGAACAGGGGCTGTACACCGCGTACGAGCAGATGGCCCAAGACGACCTCGATCTGGTCTGCCATCTGGGCGACTACATCTATGAATATGAAGCCGGCCGAAACGGCAAGGTTCGCACCCACGCCGGGCCCGAGATCACGTCGCTATCGGATTACCGCATTCGGCATGCCCAGTACCGCAGCGACCCGCTGTTGCACGGGATGCATGCCCAGTGCCCGTGGCTGGTGACTTGGGATGATCACGAATTCGACAACAACTGCGCCGGCGAAATTTCGGAAGAGCCGGGCATCGACCCGGCCGAATATCTGAGCCGACGCGCCAACGCCTATCAGGCTTATTATGAAGCCATGCCGCTGCGAGCATCCTGCCTGCCGAGCGGTTCGGACATGACGCTCTATCGCAAGGCGAGCTACGGCCGACTGGCCGAGTTCCTCGTGCTCGACGCGCGGCAATACCGCAGCGATCAGCCTAACAACGACAAATACTCACCGCTCAACGACGCGGCGCTCGACAAGAGCCAAACGATGCTCGGTCGCGAGCAGCGGAATTGGCTGTACCAAAAACTCATCACCTCCGGCGCCGCGTGGAACGTGCTCGCCCAGCAGGTGATGATGGGGATGGTGGGCGGCAGCCGCGGGGACAGCGAGCTCCGCTACTCGATGGATCAATGGCCGGGCTACGCCGCCGAACGGATGTCGTTGATGCAATTCCTCAAGGACCGCCAGATCTCCAATCCGGTTGTGCTCACCGGCGACATCCATTCGAACTGGGTCAACGAACTTCGCGTCGATGATCGCCAGACGGAGGAACCGGTCGTCGCCACCGAGTTCGTCGCGACCTCCCTGTCCAGCGGCGGCAACGGCCCGGAGAAGCCGAAGGGCTTGGAGCAGATCCTCCGCGACAATGCCTGCGTCAAGTTCCACAATGGAGAACGTGGCTACATCCGCTGCGTGGTCACGCCACAGAGTTGGAAATCCGACTACATGGTGGTCGACGACATCCTGAAACCGGGCGGCAAGACCTTCGAACGGGCTTCCTTTGTCGTCGAGGCCAATGACCCACGCGTCAAACCGGCGTAGCTTCGCCCGTCAGCGGACGGCTTCTCCCAGCCTTAACGATCGTGAGTCCATTCGGGAGCGTTATCTCCCCCGAGTGGGCTAGGCCCTGTTCTCGTTCCCCCCGCCAATGGGTAGGGTATAATGAGGATTGCCCGTGGCATTCGGCCATACGGGACTACAGGGAGTCTTATTTGTATGTTCCGCGGATTTGGACGCAACCCTTGAGGTTGTGGGCTCGTTCACCATTCCTCAAACCACGATTTTCTCTAAGTGACTTTGGGGAGGAGTTGCCGCTACGGGCGGAGCTTTTCAGCGACGACCAGTTGCAGCGTCACGCGAAGGAATTTGCCGCTTCTCATCACCTTTCAACGTCACGGTCGGCTCATAATCTGCTGACCCGGCTCGATGAAAATGAGCGGGTGCTGATCGAGACCTATGAGTTGGTCACCGCGGCGACCGCTCAAAACCGTCGTATCGAGCCCGCCGCCGAATGGCTGTTGGACAATTTCTACCTGGTCGAGGAGCAGATACGGTCCATCCGACGCCTGCTTCCGCCTGCTTACAGCCGCGAACTCCCACGCTTGGCGGGTGGCCCGAGCGCCGGACTGCCGCGGGTTTACGCCATCGCGCTCGAACTGATCGCGCATGTCGACGGCCGAGTCGATGCCTGCCATCTCGACGGCTTTGTCGCCGCCTATCAAGCGGTCCAACCGCTCAAGCTCGGTGAGCTCTGGGCGTTGCCGCTGATGTTGCGATTGGCGCTGATCGAAAACCTGCGTCGCGTCGCCCTTCGCGTCGCGGTTGCCCGCCGCCAACGCGATGCGGCCGCGGACTGGGCCGAGCGGATGATCAGCGTCGCCGCGACCAGTCCCACGGACCTGATTTTGGTCCTAGCCGATCTGGCTCGGGCCAACGTCAACCTGACCGGCCCGTTCCTGGCCGAGCTGACCTTCCACCTGCAATCGCAAAACCCGAGCTTCGCCTTCGCCAACACGTGGCTCGAGCAACGGTTGGCCGATCAAGGCATGACGATCGAGCAACTCGTCCGCGCCGAGGGGCAATCCCAAGCCGCCGACCAAGTTTCGATCGGCAACAGCATCAGCAGCTTGCGATTCCTCAACGCGAACGATTGGCGCGAGTTCGTCGACACCCAAAGCGTGGTCGAGCAGACGCTCGCCAGCGAGACGTCGGGCATTTATGTCGCGATGGACTTTTCGACCCGCGACCGCTACCGCCATGCCGTCGAGGCCATCTCGCGCCGCAGCAAGCTGACCGAACACGAGGTTGCGGACTGCGCGGTTCGCTTGGCCGCGGAACAGGCCCGTGAACAGCCCGACTCGCGGGCCGCTCACGTGGGTTACTACCTCGTCGATCGCGGCCGCCCGGAATTGGAACGGCTCGTCAAGATGCGTTCCACACCGACCGTGATCATCGATCGGGTGCGGCGGCAAATCCCTTTGACCTGCTACCTCGTCACGATCGCGATCTTGACCTGCGTCGCCACCGGCGCGCTCCTGGCCCGGGCCCAGCCCGACCTCGCAACCCCCGCCTGGCTGTTCTTGCTAGGGGTTCCCGCGTTCCTGTGCGCGTCGACCTTGGCGGTCGCGCTGGCGAACTGGCTGGCGACTCAGCTTCTCGATCCCCAGTCGTTGCCACGGATGGATTTCTCCCGAGGGCTCCCCGACGACCAACGGACGCTGGTCGCCATCCCCACGATGTTGACCAGCGCGGCGGCGATCGAACGCTTGCTCAACGCCTTGGAACTGCGGTACCTCTCCAATCGGGAAACGAACCTCCACTTCGCGCTGTTGACGGACTTCGTGGACGCCCCCTCCGCAACGGTGCCGGGCGATGCCGAATTGCTCCGCTCGGTTCACGATGGGATCGCGGAACTCAACGCCAAGTACGCGCCGGTTCGGGACGACATTTTCTATCTGTTCCACCGCTCCCGGCAGTGGAATGCCCAGGAAGGCGTCTGGATGGGTTGCGAGCGCAAGCGGGGCAAATTGAGCGACCTGAACGCCATGCTGCGGGGCGAATCCGAACGCTTTTCCGACGTGGTCGGACAGACGGCCATTCTGCAACGCGTCCGCTATGTGATCACCCTCGATTCCGATACGCAATTGCCGCGGGATACCGCCCATCGGATGATCGGCACGCTCGCGCATCCGTTGAATCGTCCGGTCTTCGATCCGCGGCGTGGGCGAGTCGTCGCGGGCTATACCATTTTGCAACCGCGAGTCGACGTCAGCCTCCTGAGTGCGCAGCGTTCTCGTTTCGTGCAACTCTACGCCGACAACCCTGGCATCGATCCTTATACCCGCGTCGTTTCGGACGTCTATCAGGATCTGTTCGGCGAGGGTTCGTTCATCGGCAAGGGGATCTATGACGTCGACGCTTTCATCCGTTGCTGTGACGATTTTCCCGACAACACGATCCTCAGCCATGACCTCATCGAAGGCGCTTACGGCCGCTCCGCTTTGCTGAGCGATGTGACCCTGTATGAGGACCACCCGGCGCGGTACGCCACCGATGTCGAGCGGCGTCATCGCTGGATGCGTGGCGATTGGCAAATCGCCGCCTGGTTGCTGCCACGCGTGCGCGGTCGAGATGGCCAACGGGTCAAGAATCCGATCTCGGCTTTGTCGCGTTGGAAAATATTCGATAACCTCCGCCGCAGCCTGACGCCGATCGCGGCCGTGACGTTACTCCTCGGTTCTTGGTTCCTGTCGCCAGCGATCGCGTCCAGCGTTCTCGCCCTCTTGGCGCTGGTCGTTTTTCTGCCACCCGCGCTAGCCGGGATCACCAGCCTGTTTCACAAGCCGGTCGACCTGCCGACCGGGTTGCACCTCCGCACGACGGCGAGGTCGCTGGTGAGGCCGTTCGGGATGGGCGCGCTAACCTTCATTTTCTGGCCCTACGAAGCCTACCTCAGCGCCGACGCGATCCTGCGGACGTTGTTTCGGGTCGGCTGGACCAGACGCAATCTGCTGCAGTGGCGCACGGCGAGCGATTCGGAGGCGCAGGGCAGTGGGAATCTGGCCGGCGCGTTCCGCTCGATGGCGTTTGCTCCCCTGCTGGCCGTCGCCGCCCTGGTGGCCCTCGCCCTCGCGCGTCCTGAAACCCTGCCGCTGGCAACGCCGCTGCTCGCCGCCTGGCTGGCTTCGCCGCTGGTCGCCTGGTGGCTGAGCCGCGCGCTCCCCAAGCCAGAAATTGAGTTCACCCCAACACAGCAGGACTTCCTAGCGACGTTATCCCGCCAGACGTGGCGTTACTTCGAGCACTTCGTTTCCGCGGAAGACAACTGGCTACCGCCGGATAACGTCCAGTTCAACCCCGACCAGGTGATCGCCTCCCGCACCAGTCCCACCAACATCGGCATGGCGCTCAACGCCTTCCTCGCCGCTTACGATTTCGGATACTGCACCGCCGACCAACTTCTCACCCGCACACAACAAACGCTGGCGACACTTTTCAAGCTGGAACGCCATCGCGGACACTTTTTCAATTGGTACGACACGCGGACCTTGATGCCGCTTCACCCCCGGTACATCTCGACGGTCGACAGCGGGAATTTGGCGGGCAACCTGTTGGTGCTCGCCAGCGGCTGCGTCGAGCTGAGCGATGGCCCGATCTTGCCGCCACGCTTGTTCGGCGGTCTACGCGATACCCTGCTGGCGCTACGGCAGGTCGCTCTGGCCCCCCAGCGGCCGTCCGACATGGACGCCGTGCTCCGCATCATCGATCGNNGTCTCCGCGTTCAGCCACGACGAGCCCGAACTCGCTTGGTGGGCGACCGCCTATGAACGCGCCTGCCTCGATCAACAGGCCGACCTGCAGCACCTCGCGCCCTGGCTGCAATTGCCCCAGCCCCCCGAATCACTTGGGCAACAGCGATCGCAACAACCCGGAGACCCGTGGTTGCCACTGAGCCGGCTTCTCGAGCGACTCGACAGGGCCTCGCTGCGCGAAGTCGAAGCAGCGCACACGACCGCATCGCCGCTGCTCGAAACGTTGCTGACGCAGGCGTCGGGGGAGGGTCAAGCTTGGCTGAACCAACTGAACACCACCCTCACCACGGCCGCCGAACGCGCCGGTCGGCGCATCGAACGCTTCGAGCTGGTCACGATCCAACTTCGCGAATTGGCCGAAATGGATTTCGATTTGCTCTACAGTTCCTCGCGGGATCTGTTCGCGATCGGCTACAACCTCAGCGAAGCGCGGATGGACGCCAGCTTCTATGACCTCCTGGCGTCCGAGGCACGGCTTGCCAGCTTCATCGTGATCGCCCAAGGCGACTACGGCCAGGAACATTGGTTTTCATTGGGCCGCCTGTTGACCAGCACCGGCAGAGTCCCGGCACTGCTCAGTTGGAGCGGGTCCATGTTCGAATACCTGATGCCGTTGCTGGTGATGCCCAATTATGAGAACACGGTGCTCGACAGCACCTATCAATCCGTCGTTCGGCGACAGATCGAATACGGACGCCAACGGGGCGTGCCGTGGGGGATCTCCGAATCGGGTTACAACACGATCGACCTGCATAAGACCTATCAGTACCGTGCGTTTGGCGTACCGGGCCTGGGGCTCAAACGCGGCCTGGCGGACGACTTGGTGATCGCCCCCTATGCCAGCGCCTTGGCCCTGATGATAGCGCCACAAGCGGCGTGCAAGAACCTACAACGACTCGCCGCCGATGGCCAACAGGGCGACTACGGATTTTATGAAGCGGTCGACTACACGCCCTCGCGACTGCCGCCCGGTGTCGCGAGTGTCACCATTCGCCAATTCATGGCGCACCACCAGGGGATGACCCTGCTCGCCTTGGCCTATGTGCTCCTCGACAAGCCGATGCAGCGACGGTTCTTGGCCGACCCGGTGTTGCGATCCGCGGACTTGCTGCTGCAAGAACGGGTCCCCAAGACCGTCGCCCCAGTCTATCCGCACGCGAAGGAAGCGCGAGCGACGCGTCTGGCCACGCCGCAAGAAGCGGGGACGATGCGGGTGATCAGCGACCCGAATCGGGCGCAGGTCGAGGCCCATCTGCTATCCAATGGCCATTATCACGTGGCCATCACCAGCGCCGGGGGCGGATACAGCCGCTGGGGCGATATCGCCGTGACTCGCTGGCGCGAAGATGCGACCCGCGATCATCACGGATCGTTCTGTTATCTCCGGGACCTCGACAGCGGCCTGCTATGGTCCAACACCTGCCAACCGACGGCAAAATCCTGTCGCGCTTACGAAGCCATCTTTACCCAGGCGAGAGCGGAATTTCGCCGCACCGATGACGAGATCGAAACCTATACGCAGATCAGCGTTTCGCCTGAGGATGACGTCGAACTGCGGCGGGTGACCTTGACCAACCGGTCGGAGCGTCCCCGCACCGTCGAGGTGACCAGTTACAGCGAGGTCGTGCTGGCCTCCCAGGCCCAAGACGAAGCGCACCCGGCATTCAGCAATCTGTTCGTCCAGACGGAACTGATCCGCGAACGCCAGGCGATCTTCTGCACGCGTCGACCGCGATCGGCCGAGGAGCGTCCGCCCTGGATGATGCACCTGATGACCGTCCGCGGTACCACGATCCTTCCCCCATCCTTCGAGACCGATCGGATGCGGTTTGTCGGCCGGGCTCGCACGCTCGCCGCGCCGCAAGCGATGGATGGCCGAGCCGCGCTGTCGGATACCCAAGGCCCGGTCCTGGATCCG
The DNA here is from genome assembly GCA_002422955.1 of Planctomycetaceae bacterium UBA6172. Classification (GTDB taxonomy): domain Bacteria; phylum Planctomycetota; class Planctomycetia; order Pirellulales; family Pirellulaceae; genus UBA6163. The sequence continues at coordinate 15,557 of DITY01000126.1, read as the reverse complement.
ATCGTCAGTATCCGTCAGACGCTGGTCCTCCAGCCCAACGAATCGGTCCGCGTGGATCTGATCACCGGAGTTGCCGACTCGCGGAAGGCGATCGAGGCCTTGGCCGAACGGTTTCAGGATTCCAGCCTGGCTGATCGCGTGTTCGACCTCGCCTGGACCCACAGCCTGATCCTGCTTCAGCAATTGGGCATTTCCGATGCGGACGCGCAAGTCTACGGACGGCTAGCCGGACCGATCATCTACGCCTCGTCGTTGCATCGCGCCAAAGCGAGTACCCTGATCCGCAATCGGCAAGGGCAATCCGGACTGTGGGCGTACGGCATTTCCGGTGACGTTCCGATTGTCCTCCTGCGAATTCGTGACGCCGCGCAGATCGCCCTGGTCCGTCAGGCATTGCAGGCTCACGCCTACTGGCGACTGAAGGGCTTGACGGTCGATTTGGTGATCTGGAATGAAGACGATTCCGTCTATCGCCAGACGCTCCAAGACACGATCGTCAACGCGGTCGCCGCCAGCCCTGAAGTGACTTCGCTCGATCGCCCGGGCGGGATTTTCATCCGGCGTGTCGAGCAGATGTCGGAGGAGGACCGCGCGCTGCTGCAAACCGTCGCTCGCGTCGTGCTGCTGGATGACCGCGGCACGTTCGCCGAGCAAGCCGAGCGGCACGGTCGGATGGACGTATCGATCCCCTACCTCAAGCCGACCCGGCGCCTCCCAACACCCCTCCCGCAAGCCACGCCCCAGCACGACCTCACCTTCTTCAACGGCTTGGGAGGGTTTAGCCACGACGGCCGAGAGTACGTGATCTCGCTCGGCCCCGGTCAGACCCCCCCCGCCCCGTGGGTCAATGTCATCGCCAATGCCCAGTTCGGGACCGTGGTCAGCGAAAGCGGAAGCTCCTACACCTGGTCAGAAAACAGCCATGAGTTTCGCCTCACGCCCTGGCGCAATGACCCCGTCAGCGATGCCAGTGGTGAGGCGATCTATATGCGAGATGAGGAGACCGGGCAATTCTGGTCGCCCACGCCGATGCCGGTGCGAGGGCAGCACGCGCATGTGGTGCGGCATGGCTTCGGCTACAGCATCTTTGATTGCACCGTGGACGGCGTGACGACAGAACTCTGCGTCTTTGTCGCTACCGACTCACCGGTCAAGTTTTACAAGCTCAAAATCAACAACCGCTCGGGTCGGACGCGTCAATTGTCGGTCACCGGCTATTGGGAATTGGTGCTCGGCGATTCCCGCGCTAAGTCGCTGATGCACGTCGTAACCGAGCCTGATCCGGCCAGCGGCGCGATCTTCGCCCGCAATGTCTATAGCCCGGAATTCGGCGACCGCATCGCCACCTTCAACTGCAGCGAATCGATCCGCACCTTCACTGGCGACCGGACCGAGTTCCTGGGACGCAACGGTAGCCCCGCCAGCCCCTCGGCGATGCGCCGCACGCGACTCTCTGGGCGGACGGGCGCCGGATACGACCCGTGCGCCGCATTTCAAGCGCCCCTGACACTGGCCGATGGCCAAGAACGGACGATTACCTTCACCGTCGGCGCGGCCCGGGGGATCGCGGAGGCGAAGAGCCTGGCCCAGCGATTCCGCGGCGTCGACAGCGCCCACCGCGCGATCGAACGGGTTTGGGCATACTGGAGCGATACGCTGGGCGCGGTCCAAGTCGAAACCCCCGATGCCGCCGTCAATTTCCTCGCCAATGGCTGGCTGATCTATCAGACGCTCGCTTGTCGCATGTGGGCCAGGTCCGGCTTCTATCAGTCGGGTGGCGCGTTCGGCTTCCGCGACCAGTTGCAGGACGCGATGGCGCTGATCCATGCCCAGCCCCAACTCCTCCGCGGCCATTTGTTGCTGGCCGCCGGCCACCAATTCCGCGAAGGGGACGTGCAGCACTGGTGGCACCCGCCGGTCGGCCGTGGCGTTCGCACCCAGTTCTCCGATGACTACCTGTGGCTGCCGCTGGCGATCTGCCGATACGTCCGCATGACTGGCGATACCGGCGTCTTGGATGAGCGAACTCACTTCCTTCAAGCACGAATGCTTCGCGACGACGAGGAAGCCGTTTACGACCTGCCGCAACATTCGGAAGAGCTCGGCACGCTGTATGAACATGGCCTTCGCGCCATCGACCGCGGCTTGCGATTCGGAGAACACGGCCTACCCTTGATGGGCTGCGGCGACTGGAACGACGGCATGAACCTCGTCGGTCAACACGGCCGCGGTGAAAGTGTCTGGCTGGCGTTTTTCTTATATCACGTGCTGACTCAGTTCATCGAGCTGGCACGGCTCCGCGGCGACACGCCCGTCGCCGATCGGTTGACCGTCCAGGCCGACCGACTTCGGGGCCAGATCGACCAGCACGGTTGGGACGGTGAATGGTATCGCCGAGCCTACTTTGATGACGGCACCCCGCTCGGTTCCGCCACGAATGAAGAATGCCAGATCGACGCGATCTCACAAAGCTGGTCGGTCCTGTCCGGAGCGGGAACCCTGGAGCGCACCGAGTTGGCGATGCGCAGCGTTGCCCGCCGCCTGATCCGTCACGACGCGCGGCTGATCTTGCTGCTGGACCCCCCTTTCGACAAGTCCGATCTCAACCCGGGCTACATCAAAGGCTATCAACCCGGCGTGCGCGAGAACGGGGGCCAGTACACCCACAGCGCGATCTGGACCGTCATGGCCGCCGCGGCGCGGGGTGATCGCGAGCTAGCCTGGGAGTGGTTCCGGCTGATCAATCCCATTTCCCATGGGGCGACCGCGGCGGATATCGCGACCTACCGCGTCGAGCCCTACGTCGTCGCCGCCGACGTTTATGGGGTCGCGCCGCATACCGGACGCGGCGGCTGGACCTGGTATACGGGATCAGCAGGGTGGATGTATCGACTGATCCTCGAATCGCTGTTGGGGCTGCGACTGGAGGTCGACAAACTCTTCATCGAACCTTGCATCCCCGCGGACTGGCCCGGCTTCAAAATCCATTATCGCTATCGCGAGTCTGTCTACCACATCGCCGTCCGCGGGTCGGGCTCCGAAATTCGCCGCATCACGATGGACGGACAGCTCCTCACCGACCCTTGGATCCGGCTTTCCGACGACCAGCAGCAGCATCAGATCGAGATCGAGATGTAGCGAATCGGGACTTTGCCGATGGGAACCTCGCGTCGCTCCATCGGCTCGCGATCAGACCGCGAGCGTCAGCCCGCCAGCGGTTCCCCTTCCGAAACGTTCTCGGTGAAACGGCAGCGGCGATATAGGTTCCGCTCTCAGGCTTTCCCGCAGTGCTTCGTAGGGAAGCTGGCCGTAACGCTCGAAATAATCCTTCGCGAACCAGCCCCCATGGCCGAAACCGGCCGCGAGCGCGATTTCTCGCACGGATAGCCGTGATCCCTGAAAAAGCTCTTTGGCTTTGGCCAAGCGCAGGCTTTTATAGAAGTCGAGCGGCGTCATCCCCAACCGGCTGCGGAACGCATAATAGATCGTCCGCAAAATGACCTTCAATTCCTCGCAAATTGCTCTCATCTGAAGATTCCGAGCGAGGTTCGCGACCATGATTTCTTCAGCCTGCTCGACGATCCGCTGCCTGGCTTTCGCGCTAACGCCCTCGCGAACGCCGCGAACCTCCCCGAGCCAAGGGAGTATCAGCTCCTCGACAATCTCAGCCTCGCTACACTCTGGTTGCACCCCGACCCTCACATCCTGGATCATCCGATTCAAGTTCGCCACCAACCGATCGAAGAGCAATGGCCGAATCGTGAGCAAGTGGTTCTGACGCAACTCGGGGCGCAATTCCCCGCCGGAGGTCGCGGTGGTCAGGGAACGCAAGATCGCTTCGGGCACAGCCAACCCGATCAGTGAATTTCCCGCTTCGATCAACTGATGAAAATCGGCACCGCCCGCCCCCCAAATGATCTGGCCCTGCCGCAGCGTCTGACCGTGATACTTCCCGCCTGCGGAAGCGCTGGTGATCGGAACGATCGTCACCAGACCATCCAAGTACCGCCCCCGGAGCAACGTCTTCACATTGGGCGAGAAGCCGAAGGCCGCTACATTTTCGAAGATCGCCGCGCCGAGTTGGACCTGGGCGGGACCACAGCCGAGCTGTGTCCCCGCGGCATGAAACAAGGAACTCGTGCGACGCGTGAACCGATCGATGCCGGAATAGGCCTCTAAGAACACGCGACACGGTGAACTCAGGCCGAAGGTGCTGATCATTTTCAAACAGGGAGAGAGTTGAAGCCTGGAAGTGGATATTGGGTCGAACGCGAACGCCCGAAGGCGGGCCAGCGAACTCCAACGGGTCAGCCAACGGCGGTCCGCGGGGGCACATCCGCGCCTTCGTTAGCATTAGTTCCGTAAGCGACTCGTGACCCCCACCTGGGGAAAGCGAGGCCGGCAGGAGCCGTAGAGAATTGACGACACGCCGGCCGTTACCTATAAAACGACAAACGGGCAGAAAGGGTGACAACGATTTTTCCGAATGTCACCTTCCACGCCATTTTCATGGATAGTCACGATGCCACCCTCGGAGAGCCGTCCTGATTCGATCCCGGAGGGTTCGGTAACGGGCTGGGTGAAGCTGACCAAGCAGGGTGACGACGAAGCCGCCCATAAATTGTGGGATCGTTACTTCCAGCAGATCGTCCAACTGGCCCGCAGGCGGATCGTCGGCTCGTCGGCCGCGTTCGACGCGGAAGACGTCGCCCTGAGCACGTTCGATGGGGTGATCCGGGCCATGCGTGAGGAGCGGCTGGAGACTTTGTCAGATCGCTGCGAACTGTGGCGGATCCTCCGAGTCAGTGCCGCCCGCCGCGCCACCGACCGAGTCCGAACGGAAGGTGCGGCCAAACGGGGGGGCGGACGTGCGGCCAGCGAGATTCCGCGACAATCCAAGCGGATTGAAATCAACCTCGACCACTTGCCCAGTAGGATGGATGAGCCGCAATTCACGGCAATCATGTCCGAAGAGTGCCTGCGATTGCTGACATCGCTGGGCGACGACGAACTGGAGCAGGTGGCGACGTGGAGATTGGAAGGCCTGACCAACGACCAAATCGCCGCTGAGCTCGGTTACAGCCGCAGGACGGTCCAGCGGATGGTGCAAAACATTCGGGACATCTGGAGCCGCGACGAGGCGTCCGGTGGACCGATTCGTCTGCCACCGGCCGCTGAGCGTTAAAGGTTGTGGATGGCGATGGGCGAGTTTTCAGATGCTGCAACGGATTCGGGCCGCCAACTGGGGCACCGCCTGCAGATCGACCGCCTTTGCCGTAGCTTCGAACGCTCATGGGGAACGCCGCGGCAACAATCGATCGAGGCCACCTTGGCTTCGGCCACTGCGTCGGCTTCGCCCCCCGACTACTCGGCCGACGAGTTGTTGCACGAACTGGTGGCGATCGAGGTCGAGTTGCGCTGCCGCCAGGGCGAACAGCCGACGCTCGCGGAATATCAGCAGCGATTTCCGAACGCAACGGAGACCGTCGCCAAGGCCTTCGCCGAAGCCACTGCCGATGAGCCGTTCGGCATGAGCGACACGCCACGGCTCCCCGAGCGATTCGGCGACTTTCGCATTGTGCGAGAAATCGGTCGGGGAGGCATGGGCGTCGTCTATGAAGCGATCCAAGAGTCGCTCCAACGCCCCGTCGCGTTGAAACTGCTCCCCATCGCCGCCGCCCTGAACCCGACCGGCCGCCAGCGATTCCGACAAGAGGCCCTCACCGCGGCCAAACTCAAGCACCCGAACATCGTTTCGATCTATGACGCCGGGACCCAGGATGGGACGCCCTACATCGCGATGGAATTGATCGATGGCGAATCTCTGGCCAGCCTGCTGCGGCTGCCGGGTGCGGCTCAGGCTCCGCCGCGAGACTCGAAGCATTTGGAAATCCAGCTGTTCCAGCCCCAATTTGGCAGCCGCTATCAACGGATCGCGCAAATCGGGCGCGACATCGCTCGGGCCCTCGAGTTCGCCCACACCCAACGCGTGCTGCACCGGGATGTCAAACCGTCCAACCTGCTGTTGGACCGCCATGGAGTGGTGCAACTGGCCGATTTCGGGGTGGCCCGATCGCTCGATGACGACGGCTCGCTGACCATCAGCGGGGAGTTCCTCGGTACCCTGCGATACGCGGCACCGGAGACCCTCGAAGGCCAATTCGACCGCCGCGGTGACGTCTACAGCCTGGGCGTGACCCTTCACGAATTGATCTCACGCGGCCCCGCCTTCGCCAGCCGCACCCGCGAGTCACTTCTGGACAACATCCTGCGAGGCAACCCGCAACCCTGGCCCGCGGCGGTCGCCGACTGCCCGCGGGACCTGAAGACGATCATCCGCAAGTCGATGGCCTGTGAGCCACGTGAACGCTACGCGTCGGCAGGCGAGCTGGCCCAGGACTTGGACCTGTTCTTGCAGGGCAGGCCAATTCGGGCCCGCCGGCAAACCGCATGGGATCACTTGCAGGGCTGGTGTCGCCGCCAACCCCTGCTCGCGACGATGGTCGCCAGCCTGTTCCTGACGCTCGCGGTCGGCTTCACGGCCACGACTTGGCTCTGGCTGGCTGCGAAGAAATCCGAAAACCGGGCGCTCCGATCGCAAGTCGATGCGGAAACGGCCGCCGAAGAACTGAGGCTGAGTGTAGCCGAGCTGCAACACCAAGACGCTCTGGTCCATTTGGCAGCTCGCACTGACGGCCACGCCCTGAGTTCCGTGCTCGCGGCACTGAAACTCGCGGAAGCAATCCCCAAGGCGATACCTGAAGCGGGCCTGATTACCCCCGTCCTGTCTGTCGTCGAGGCCAACCGACACCTCGCCACGACGCTCCTGACGCAAATGCCGGTGCTGATCGCGCGGAACTCGATCAGCGATTCGGTCGCGAGCTGGACGCAGGGCAATCGCGGCCTAAAGCTGGGACGCGACTTACCTACCCTGATCTTTGATGAGGATGGCCAAAGGATCTTTGTCGGCTCCGGTCTGGGCGCAGATGTCCAACGCTGGGACCTGTCGCAGGATTCCCTGCAGCCATTGCTGAAGGCCAAAACCGCAAAGGGAGTACCGATTCATTACCTGGGACCCTCGCAATTTGCCGTGGTGCAAACCCCGACCGACGAATTGGAACTTTGGGATGTGGCAGCCGGTCAAAGCCTGCGCAGGCTCGAACTGCCGCCGGGTCATGGCGTTGAAGGCCTCCAAATGCTGGGCAGTTGGCTCAGCCCCGACTCGCGAAGGTTGCTGCTGTTTTACTTCTCCCACGGTTCTGGGCCGGTCTGCCGATTGTATGACGTGGCTTCCGGAAAACGGGTCAGCGATCTGGCGCCGAAGAAGAATGCGTCCTATCAGGCTTACTTCAGCCCTGACAGCAAGTTCCTGTTGACCGTCGGTTCGGCCATCCAATTGTGGGATACCGAAACCTTCACGATCATCCAACAGGACCTCCCCGCCGGCGCGGCCCCCTGCTTCTCGGCCGATCAGTTGCTGTTAGGGCTCCCGACGGAATTGCAAATCTGGCCCTTGAACGACCTGAGCGAGGAAGGGATGCCGCGGCGGCTGCCTCTCCCCGACGACAGCCTGCTCTCCGCCTTAACCTGCGATCCCGCCGGAAATTTGGCCGTCGTCGGAACCGCGGACGGTTCGGCGTGGCTGCTAGATCTGACCGGCACGGCGGTGACCAGGAAAATCCAACATGGCCCCAACTTGATCACCCAACTGCAACTCAGCCCCACCGGCCGAGAGCTCTTGATCGCTGACAACTTGGGACGCGTCGGCGCTTGGGACCTGACCCTCTTCGACCGCTCCTCTCCGGTTATCGATCATCACGCCGAAATCACTAGCGTCGCCTGGAGCCCCGACGCGCGACGATTTGCAACCGCCACAGCCAACGGCGATCTCGCCCTTTGGCAGCGAGCCGAACCGCCACGGCCGATTGCCGAAGGGGTGCAACTCGCCACGCTCGCGCCGAACCTTCAAGACCTTTTCATCGCCGACCAGAATGGAAAGGCGTCGGTCTGGAATTACCCCGCCAGAGAAATCCGGCGAACGACCGCCGCCTCACCGCCGATCACACAGGCGGTTTGGGCCCCCCAGTCGAACCGACTCGCTTTCGTTTATGGCAAAGGGTCCGATCGGCTGGTGGTCTGGGATTTCCTCGTAAGTCCCTTGGAAATGTTACTCCTCAAACAAAAATCTGAAAAAGTTGAGAACCTGACGTTTACCTCGGATGGCCAACGCCTGGCCATCCTCACCCGAGGCAAGCTCGCGATTCATGATGTCGAGTCCTTCGTGTGGGAACAACAGATCGCTCTACCGCGGACTGTGTTCCCGCTACCACCCGGCCCCACTCCGCAACAATTGCTTTTACTTGCCGACCAAAAGCGACTCATCGGTTGCCTCTCGCCCTCGCTGGCCTTTCATGCCGATTCGCTGTCCTGCTGGGACCCGGTTACCGGTGCAACGCTGCACAAGGGCATGATGCCTGCGGGCCTCAAGACGTCTCAGGTCCTGCTCAGCGCCGACGAGCAATTCCTGTTCGCATTTGGTGAATACGGCCTGCAGGTGTGGGAGACACGATCATGGCAAACGGTCGCCCTCCCCGAAGGCGATTGGCGAAACGAAATCATCCTCGCGCGACAGCACCCGACGCTTCCCTACCTGGCAACCGTCGGTCGCGACCGAGTGATCCGCTGTCTCGACTACAGGTCTGGAAAACCTTTAGGCCTGCCGTTTCAAGTCAGCAGAGAACTCTTGGAGCTGGCCTGGTCGGCGGACGGCAAACTGCTGCACACCGCGGCCACGTCGGAAGGCGTGCGAATGTGGGACTGGTTTCGCGGCGAGCCGCTGTCGCCCCCCATCCCGAGCGGCCTGGCTTTGAAACAAGCGATCTTCAACCCCCAGCGATCGGAATGGTTGCTGGTCGGCAGCGAAGCCCCGTACCCGCTGTCGGTGCTAACAGTTCCCGCGCCCACTTCGGCGCCAATCTCCGCCCTGATCGAGCAGGCCGAGCGATTGACGGGGCTTACCCGTTCACAAGAAAACAACCAAACCCGACTCCTGGAGCCGGCGGAATGGCGAGCCCTTCGTGACCGCCAACGGCAAACCGCCGACTCGCATTAGTTCTCGGGGAGTCCCAGTTTCCCTCGGCCCTCGGGGGTAAGGCGATTGGAGTTCCATTCCGGATCCCAGGTATGTTTCACGACAACCTGGCGGACACCGGGGACCTGCATGATCCGTTCTCGAATCGGTACCGACAGCGTCGGATGGACCGAAATGGAACCATCGACAAAGTAGCCGGGGCGAGAACGTCCGCGGTGTGGCATCGACATCACGATGGTGGCCACATCACCGCGCAAGCGAACGTCCTGGATCAGCCCCAATTCGACAAGATTGATGTCGGCCGTGTAGAGCTGTGCGTCTTTGCAGTCATGCAAGGCGGCCCAGATCTGTCGTTTTACCGTAGTCCCTTCGCCATCCACGCCGCCCTCGCCAGGACGCGCCAAGCGACCCACCGCCGCGTCCTGGGACTGAGCGGCGACCAAGAAGAATGGAGCCTGGTCCGCCGACAGACGCACAGGCTGCATCAGACAACGCCGCAAGCGTTCGACCTGCCGCGGTCCGTCCTCCACGGTGAAGGGGATCGAAAGATAGGCATTCTTCTGACGCAATACCGCGCCTGCCGGAACGTCCTTCAGCGGCAACGGGTATCGACTCCAGACCGCCCCGTGCCAGCGATAGAACATCGTTGGGGAGCCGGTGTGGTGGAGTTCCGGGAGCCCTTCCGCGGCATGCTCCAAAAACAGGGCGATGAAAGAATCTTGGCTCTGGCGATTGAAGAAACCGACCCCGTGGATGTCCTTCTGATGCTCGCTCGGCACCGCGCTGACCTGCAGCTTTCCGTCCCGATTCAGCCACACGGGATCGGTAAAGGACTGGCCGGAAAACACCCACTCGTCGTCCCGCAACGCTTCGGCCCGAAAATTCGTCACCGCGGTCATCGACCCCGTTTTCTGAAACCAGGGAAGCCCGGAGTAAAAACGATACTCGACGTCAACTTTCAGCCTCGCGGGCGAATAGACCGGATGCACGGGTGAGTACGGAAATCCCCAGCGCCGGACGATGGTGCAGAGTGGCCCACGAATCACCTCATAATCCGGGCAGGTATCCCACAGCGAGATTCGCAGCTTCTGAAAGTTTCCCGCGTCGACATAGTCATGCGCCCAATCGATGCCCGCCGGTTCTCCATGCCCCTCACCACCCGAAAACAGTTCGAGCCCATGCTCGCGACGGAGGGTCAGCCGTTCCAATTGCCCGGTCTGGCGGGACAGCGAGGCCTTGAAGATCGCGTTGGAGATGTCCAGGCCAAAGCCTTCCCCGGTCGTCTCCAGGTCCGACGGATAGTCCGGTAATTCCGCATCCGGATTGCCGTAGAAGGCCAGATAGGTTTGCTTCTCACGCGGTTGGCAGTCGACCATCCACAGGACCTTCGCCAATTTTTCGCCCCCGCGACTGACCTCATGAAAGACCTGGCAGGGGACCTCGACCAAGCGGCCCTCGCGGATCGCGGCCAGGCGAAGCTCGCGTCGCAACGAGATGGCCTGATCGCCTGGAACGCTCAGCAATAGCTCGACGGGCTCCGACGTTCGCGGTTCACCCGCCGGCTCCTCGACCGCGACGGACTTGAAATACTCCCAACCGCTGGCCCAGCGTCGCCACTCGCCGGGCAGCGTTTCGACCCGATTGAACGCACCCGCGGGGAGCAGCGGCTGCCCCGGACTTTCCTCTTCATGCTGCGTCTGGATGACGCTGTCACGCAATGAATGGGTGAGTGACCGCGCGAGGTCGAAGTCCTTTCGCTCCCACGCGTCCTGCAACAACTTCAGCTTCGCCTCGAACGAATCGGTGCGATCCTGCGCCACCAGGCCATCCGCGGCGGGCGTTTGCCCAGACACGACATCCGAGTGCAAAGCGGCCGTTACCGCGCCAGCCAACAGCGATTTCAGAACCAGGCGGCTGCAAGCGTTTTGGAAAGCGATGCGCATCGTGTCGTTAACCACAAGTAGGCGGGATGGTTTTCGGGGACGTCCGCGGAACGCCGGGATCAACCCCGCCGCTCCGACATAACCGGCCAGTCATATCCTAACTGGCTAACCACAGCCTAACCGGTCAGTCAGGGCGATTCTGCCCTGGCCTGCGCCCGCACCGCGGTCTAGCCAACGTCCATGTCCCCAAGCCGCCATGAATGTGAATCTTCCGATCGCGCGCGGCGACTCGGGCACCGCAGACTCGAGTTCGGCCCGCTGCCACCTTTCCGTCCATTGCTGGCTCACACCTCGCGCCACCGTTTTTCCGCGAAGAACTGCCCTCAGGTGTTTGCCGCTCGCGAATCAACGGCTTGAACCGTTATCGCGAAGGCCTGGCCGATGAGGGACTTGCGTCGGATCGGACGTTATCGGAACGCATCACGCCAGCGTTGGTCCGCAGCGTACAGTTGACGAAGGATCTCGCTGACCTCCTCCGGTTCGAGCGGTTCATGCTCCAGTTCATGTTCGAGCAATTCCAGTTTCTTGCGAATCAATTTTCCTTGCATTCGCTGGTAAGGTCGTACTTCGCCTTTGCGTAAAAATGTCCCGACCTCCAACTTTCGACTCCAATCCTCCAATTGTTTGATCCAGTGCAACGCGTGCTCGACGTTGCCAGACGTCGCCGCGGTGTAGGCTTCCCCTCGAGCGTCTGAGATTTGTTCTAGGCAGACCTTCGCGGGCGGATAGTAGGCAAAGCAGCCGACGATGCTGAACGCGATCAAGCCGCCCAACAGAGTCAGCCCGAGCACCGGTCGGGGGACCACCCGATCATAGGCCGCCAGCTCCGCGGGTGATTCGCGTTGAAACCGAGTCTCATCCAGCTTGAGCCAATGAAACAGCAAGCCGAGTGCCGCCAAGACCCCTAACAATGCCAATCCGGCCACTTCGAAAATGTGGAACGGACGGGTCGCCGTCTCGCGAATCAGCGCCCAGTTCAAAGACGTTCCCGGGCCGAACGGCGTCGCGTAAACGTCGAACGCGTGAGTATGGCCGGCAGGCTCAGCGCCCGGCAAAATCAACGGACGGTCGATCGCGTAGGAAACGAGCAGCACGAGCGATATTAACGATACGAACCAGATCGAAATGGCGCGATACCCGTATCGGCGGACAAACCAAAACAGCGTCGCCAAGTTCAGCCCCGCGCCGAGCAACAGCATCGACAGGGCTGCGCCCGGTGAGTTGGAATGGACAAACATCATGCCCAATTGCCCCATCGCCATCATCGGAGTCGCATAGACGGGAACGGCCAACAGCGTCATGCGAGCCGGTGCCCATGGGTCGTTCATCTCGAATGAGGCTTGAAGCGCGCCATACGGCAACGCGGCGCCGAGAATGCCCAAGCCCGACACCGCCAGCAAGGTCAACGCGCCGCTGGGACCGGCCAGTTCGCGGGCCGAAAAGATGAGCAACGCCAACATCCGCCGCAACCCGATGATCGCAGGCCCGGTGGCGTCCGCGTCCGAATCCTCACCGCCCAAGCCGGACGGTTCGCGTTTCGCGTAGCGGTCCCAGATCGTGCCGAGGACCGTCACCAGAACCAGCGAAGCCAAGGCGAAGCTGATGATCACGATCGGCCGTGACAGCGTCAGGCCGTAGAGCAGCGAAAGCGGGTTGAACAACGGGGCGGAAAGGGCGAATGCCGTCATCGCCCCCGGCCGCACGCGTGCCCGATGGAGCTCTCGCAAGATCGGCAACACGCCGATCGAACAGACCGGCAACAGCATGCCGATCAGCCAGGCCTGAGGTAAACCGCGGATCGAATCGCCTCCGAACAGCCGCCGTGTGTCGGCTGGCCCGAGGTAATAACGGAGCACGCCGGCGATCAGCAGCCCGACCAACAGCGTCGGGGCTGAAACGACCAGCCCCTGAAACATCCGCGTGATCGCCGAAACCAAGATCAGACTCATCGCGAAGCTCCCAACAGCGTTTCCGAAGTCTCAACCAACAACCGGCGATATTCATCGATCGCCCGGAGTGTCTCCTCATCCATCGGGCGACGAATCGTTTTCAGACGATTGGACATCGCTTCGCTGGCCTCATGGACGACCATCCACTGAGCCTCGGTCAGCGGCGTATCGGCCGCGATTTCGGGGACCCAGCCGACGACGTCACGCAACTCTCGCTCGATCATCGGCCTACGGTCCGAACCCGACCCATCAGTCGGCGATTCGGTCGACTGACTGGCGAGCGCCGACGCCCGCTCGGCGACTTTGGCCGCGGCGTCGAGCAGATCGGCCGGCCAATGATCCGGCACAAAATGCTCGACCGGCTCGTGGTGATCCGCTTCAGGACCACCGAAACAGCCCGTCAGGGCGACGCTGATGATCACGAGTGAAACGAGTTGCCTGGCGAACGCGGGGTGACTCATCATCGATAATCCGGCACGGGGGTTTCGGTCATCAGGTTTTTGATCACCGCATCCAGTGATCCACTTCGCAACACCAACCGGACCGATAGCACCGGGCCGGCCACATCCTGGACATCCTGTGGCGTGACGAACTCGCGTCCCTTCAAGAAGGCCCACGCCTGAGCGATCCGTTGCCACGACAACATCCCGCGCGGGCTGGCACCGAGTTCGATCGATTCGTGTCGCCGCGTCGCCTCGATCAGGTCGACCAAATAGCCTTGCACCGCGGGGTGGACCGCCACCCCGGCGACCGCGCGCTGCAGTTCCCGCAAGTCGGCGAGCGACAGCTTCGGCTCCGCGGTCGCCGGCGCGTCGCAAAACTCACGCGGCTGGGCCGCCAACATCGCCAACTGCGCCTCGCGATCCGGATACCCGATTTCCAACCGCATGGCGAATCGATCGAGCTGCGCTTCGGGCAACGGATAGGCGCCATGGCTGTCGATCGGGTTTTGCGTCGCGATCACAAAAAATGTGTCGGCCAACCGATGTGGCACCGCGTCGATCGTCACCTGGCGCTCGGCCATCGCTTCCAACAAAGCGCTCTGCGTCCGCGGCGTCGTGCGGTTGATTTCGTCCGCCAACAACACGTCCGAAAAAACTGGCCCGGGATGGAATTCGAACTCCCGTGACTTTTGGTTAAACAGATTGAACCCCGTGATGTCGGTCGGCAACAAATCGGGCGTGCATTGCAAGCGACCGAATCGACCGCCGAGACAATCGGCCAACGTTTTGGCCAGCGTCGTTTTTCCGGTGCCAGGCAAATCGTCGAGCAGCAAATGCCCGCGGGCTAGCAAGCAGGCCAACACCAGTTCGATCCGTTGGCGTTTTCCCAGCAAGGCGTCATTCAATCGCTGGCGGAGCCTCGCGACATGTTCGCCGAAGACGGACTCGGTTCCGCTGGCATGAACCTCGTCAGGATGCATTTTCGCAGCGGCTGGGTTTACTTTCATTTTGGAGCTCAAAAAACTCATGGAGAAACAACCCTCGACGCCCGTTTCGACCTCAACAAGGCACTGACCGTCAGACCGCTCGCCACCCGATCGGCGCCGACCCTCCACGCCCCTGGGAAGGCGGTACCGGGGCCGTAGAATGCGGCATCCGCGGCGTCAAAGAAACGCTCCGCCGCGAGCTTCAACTCGCCCGACCCGCTGTCGACGATCTCAATCGCGGCGGCCACCCAGCTTCGCGGCGTGACCCCGGCGGGACGTTTGTGACCGGCGAGCACGCCCCGCCATTCGAGCAACCGGACCAAAACCGCCACGCGTCGCCGTCCGTTCATCGGCGTCGACAGCAGCCACACCGCGCGACAAACCCATTCGCCCCAAACCCGGCGCGAAAGCCAGAGCACCAGCCCCATGCCGATCGCGATCAGCGTCTTGGGGAGCGCCGCCCAAAATATCGCCGCCATCCGATTGGCGAACGTGCGATGCATCCGCGGCGGTTCATAACCGGGCGTTGGCTCCACAGGCAGCCACAGGTCGTTAGCCACTTTGACCTCGACCCAAACGTGAGCGTCTTCGGGCAAGACGTCGATCTCACCGCTGACCCAACTGCCAAGCCCCCAGCGGTCGGTTCGACGGGGGACATAGAATCCGGTCACCAATCGGGCCTCCATCCCGAGTCGCCGCAGCATCACCGTCGCGGCGGTCGCGAACAGGTGATCGCCACCGCGACGAGCGTTCAGGAAATCGGCCAGTGGGTCGTCGCCAGCACGCGTCATCTCGCGGTCAAAAACGAATTCCTTGCGGAGCTTCGCTACGATCGACTCGACGCGTTGCCAATCCGATTCGGCCCCAGCGGCCCATCGAACCGCCAGCGACTCGGCCATCCTGATCCCGTCCGTTTTCACCGCGTCGCCACCTTCGGCTGCCTTCCTTTCACTCTTCGGGAAATCCGAGATCGCCCGCACCGCATCGCCATCGAGTTCCCGTGTCACCAACCGCACGACCGTCAACGCGGGGACCATCAACCGATCGGGCATGTAGAACGAGTCGTCCCCGGTGAGCCCAAAAAAGTCATCGCGGTCGATGTCCGCAATGTGTACACCGACGGTCATCGCCGGCACCGCGATCCG
>DITY01000257.1:48450-52403 GCA_002422955.1 Planctomycetaceae bacterium UBA6172 | reverse complement strand
TTCATGAGTTTCGGCTGACCAGCGATACGATGGGCGCGGCGGACGGCGCCGATGCGGTCTGCGTCTTCGTCAACGACCGTCTCGATCAGGTCTGCTTGGAAGGGTTGGCGAACTGTGGCGTCCGGCACATCGCGCTGCGCTGTGCGGGTTTCAACAACGTCGACCTGGCGGCGGCGGCCGAACTGGGGCTGGTCGTCACCCGCGTCCCGGCGTACTCACCCCACGCGGTCGCCGAGCACACCGTGGCGCTGCTGCTGACGCTCAATCGGCGGATCCATCGAGCCTACAATCGGGTCCGCGAGCAGAACTTTTCGCTCAACGGCTTGGTCGGTTACGATCTGAACGGCAAAACCTGCGGGATCATCGGGACGGGAAAGATCGGCAAGCTGACCGCCGAGATCCTCCGCGGCTTCCGCATGCGGGTGATGGCTTTCGACCCCTTTCCAGACGAGGCGTGGGCGGCCGAACACGGCGTCAGCTACCACGACTTCGAAGCGGTCTTGGCGGCCAGCGACGTGCTGTCGCTGCACCTTCCGTTGACGCCGGAAACCCATCACCTGATCAATCAGGAAGCGATCGCCAAGTTGAAGCGGGGAGCCGTGGTGGTGAACACGAGCCGCGGGAAATTGATCGACACCACAGCGGTGATCAACGGATTGAAGCGCGGTCGGCTCGGCGGACTAGCGATCGACGTCTATGAAGAAGAGGAAGGGGTCTTTTTCGAAGACTTGTCGGGCGAAGTGTTGCAGGACGACGAGTTGTCTCGGCTGCTGGGCTTTCCCAACGTCTTGATCACCTCGCATCAGGCGTTCCTCACCCGCGAAGCCCTCGCCGAGATCGCTCGGGTTACGGTCGGAAATCTGCTGCGACACGGCCGCGAAGATTTCCTGCCGGGTACGGTCCTGGGTTGAACCCAGGTTGGGAGAGATGGCGAGGCGATCTCTGCGAACGCCACTCACCCCCGGTCGCGTTCCAAGCGGCGAGGCGTGGGGAGTTTGAAAGCAGCAGACCCGGGCTGCGCCGAGCTCGTCAGCAGGGGTTACACGAATTTGGTGATTCCGGGGCGGGCGATTTCCACGGTCGGGGCGGGGCCCCATTCGTAGGCCGCGGGGGTCAAGTCTTCGGCCGAGTTCAGCGCTTGGTCCCAGCTGATTTCTTGGCCGGTGTAGGTTGCCATCCGACCCATGATCGCCAGCAAGGTGCTGTAGCACATGTACTCGCCATTGTTCAGCGGTTTGCCGGCGCGGATGCCAGCGAACAACTCGTCGTGTTCGACTTGGTACATGTTCTTCGCCTTACCTTCATACCGCCAGGTCGAGTCGCTCGTGATGTCGAGCTTGCTTTCGGAAACGTTCGCGCGGCCTCGGGAGCCGATCGCGAAGGCCGACATGTCGTTCTTGCAGCCCCGCTGTTGGCGGCAACTGCTAAACAGGCGGGTGCCGTTCTCGTATTCGTAGGTCACGCTGTGGTGATCAAAGATGTTCCCATACATCGGGTCGGTCCGGACTTGGCGTCCGCCCATACCGATCGCCTTGACGGGGTAGCCCCCCATGATCCAGGCGCAGACGTCAAGGTAGTGCACGTGCTGTTCGACGTTGAAGTCGCCCGACAACCAGGTGAAGTAGTACCAGTTGTGCATCTGCCAGTGCATGTCGGTCCAGTCTTCTTGCCGCGCCTTGACCCAAATCGACCCGCGATAATCGTTGGCGATCAGGGTGTGAATGTCGCCGATCGCTCCGTCATGGAGCCGCCCGATCGTTTCGCGAAACCCGGCGTCGTAACGGATGCAGAGGCCGGAGACGACGGACAGACTTTTGCGTTTGGCTTCGGCGCAGGTCGCCAGCACCGAACGGACTCCGGTAGCGTCGACCGCGACCGGTTTCTCCGCAAAGACATGCTTGCCAGCGTCGATCGCCGCGCGGAGATGGAGCGGGCGGAAGTGCGGCGGGGTGGTCAGCAGGACGACGTCGACATCGGTGGCGAGCAGATTCTTGTAGGCGTCGAAGCCCACGAACTGGCGCTCCGGCGGGACATCCAGCTTGCCGGCGAGCGTGCCGTCCGCCGCCAACGACTGCAGGCTGGTCAGCAGTGGCGGCTCGAACACGTCCGCCATGGCCACCAGTTGAACTCGCTCATCCGCCAACAACGCTTGGCGAGCGGCCCCGGTGCCTCGGCCGCCACAGCCGATCAGGCCGACGCGGAGGATATCGCCCGTACCGCCGGCGTGCGCCGTTTGGGGATGGGAAACCGCGGCCGAGCCGAGCGTCACGGCGGCGGTCGTGACCGCGGCGGTCGACAGCGATCCGCCGATGAATTGCCGGCGCGACGATCCGGCGGGGCGGTGGGTACAGGGCGCGGGGTTGGTGGGCGTCATCGTGAGTTCCTCAGCGGGAAGCAGGTGGGGCGTTTTCGAGCTGGCGGATTTCGAGGTTGCGAAAGTAGATCTCGTTCTGTTCGTTCTCGAGCAAGATCTTTCCGGCGGAAGGGTAGACGTCGTAGCACTCGTTGACGGTCGTGCCATTGATTTTGATCGTGATCCGGTTGCCGCGGCAAATGCATTCGACCAAAGTCCAGTCCCCCAACGGGCTGGCGACGTCGTCCTTGCCGCGGGTGTCGAGCAGTTCGGCGAAACCGGGCTCGTGCCGGGACCACCAAAATTGCTTGCCCGAATAGGGCGTGGCCGTGCCACCCCGAAGCCAGCGGGTACGGCCGTCGCTGGCGGTTCGTGTGTCGCTGGTCAACGTGACGGGGATCACTTCGCCGTCGGCATCTTCGCCCCGGATCACGATCAAATCCCCTTCGCAACCTTGCGCCAACTGGCACTCGATCGACGCCATCCAAACGCCCCGCGCGTTGCCGTGCGGGCCGCTGGCGTGCAACAGAATCCCCGAGTTGCGAACGTACTTCGATCCGTCTGTCCGCTCGCCCCATTTGTACTCGACGCTGAGGTGATAATCGCGATAGGCATCGTCGGTCGCCAGATATCCCATGGAACGACCGCCGAGGTGGATCGCGCCATCGGTGACTCGGTATTCGGTCAAGGGATCGTCATGTCCGGTTTCACGCAGCCACTTCGTGAAGCCCGACAAATCGGTGCCATTGAAAGGCCGGATGATCTCCTGTTGGGGCGTGATGATCGGAACGCTCGGGTCCGCGATGGCAGCGGGAATCTCCGGGGGCTGGCCGTGGCCGGGTCGGGGCAAGATCGCCAGTACGAAAATGTACGGCGCGACGACCGAGAACCGAATAACCGAGCGACACATGGGATGGATGTGGGTTGCGGGAAATGGTGCCGAGGATGAATTAGCGCGGCGGGGTCTGCAGACCGGCGATGACGGTTTCGAGGAACTGGCGGGCTCGGCTCGCCAGGGCGTCGATCTCTTCGGGCGCGGTGGGACGAGGGACGATGGGGGCGAAGATGTTTTCGAAGCAGAGCGGCATCTTCGCGCCGGTGAAGGCGACGGGGTGCAGCAAGCGGTAGTGATCGATTTCGCCGAAGCCCGGGCCGCAGTCCTGGTCGACGGGCCAGTTCCGATGGTCCTTGATGCAGAAGCTGGAGACAACGTCGGCGCACAGGCGGATATCGGGAATCGGGTCGACATCCAAGTAATCCATGACGTTCCCGGCGTCGTAGTTGACGCGGATTCCTGGGTCATTCACTTCGCGAATGATCTCGGCGCAGGCCTGGCCGGTGCCGGTGGAGCCGCCATGTTGTTTAACCACCAAGGTCACGCCCGCGTCTCGCGCGATCGGGCCGAGCTTCGTCAATCGCTCGATCCAGAGTTCGCGTTTTCCGCCGCTGGTATGGCCGAAGGTCAGCACTTGGGGGATGCCGGCCGCCTCGGCTTGTCGGAGGCGAGCGGTCAAGATCTCCAAGCCATTCGGGGCCTCGGGGTAGACCGTCGAAAACATCATCAGCGGTTCCAGCCCCAGATCGCTACAAAGCCGCGCTA
>DITY01000257.1:47670-48353 GCA_002422955.1 Planctomycetaceae bacterium UBA6172 | reverse complement strand
GGCTGCCGGGACCTGCAGCGCGTTGGCTGGTACAGACGGGTTCAGCGCGGAGGCGGCGATCCCGCCCATGGCCGACAACAACAGGTGTCTGCGATGCAACCCAGCGGGTTCTGGTTTCATCACGATAATTTCCGAGCGGGAAGACAGGTTGGGACCGAAGGTTCGATCGGTACGGAATGTCCGGCAATTCAGACAACGCACCAGCGATCCAGTTTCCATGATAAGGGCTCCGGCGGTCCGTTTGTTTCCCCTCGGATGCGATCGTGGTGGGCACCCTTTCGCCTAAGGCCTCACCGGAGCCGCGCAACCCTTCACGTCACGGCGGTTTGGCGACCTGCGACGTGCCATTCCCCGCACGCGCGGCCAGAAAAGGGAACCAGGCCGCATCGATCAGAATGCAACCTGGTTCCGAAAGTTAGCACCTCGCTCGCCATCGCCCCAACATGTGCTATTTGGCCGGGGCGTGGCGAGCGTTCGATCATCGCTGGCCCGAAGGCTTAGCGTCGGCTCAGTGCCACGGGCGCCGCGCCGGTTCGCAGGACGGGGTCGAGGTCAAAGCGATCGAGATTCATCACCTTGTTCCAAGCCGCCACGAAGTCCTGGACAAACTTCTGCTGCGCGTCCGCACTGGCATAGACTTCCGCGATGGCCCGCAGTTGCGAGTTCGAGCCGAACACCAGGTC
>DITY01000257.1:37746-47573 GCA_002422955.1 Planctomycetaceae bacterium UBA6172 | reverse complement strand
GGAAACCCGGAGTTCACATTCAGCACCCGCAGGCCGCCGAGGAGCACGGTCATCTCCGGCGCGTTCAGCGTCAGCAGGTGAGCTCGATCGATCAGCAGCTCTTCCGCCGGACGATCGAGTTCGTGTCCGTAAAAGTTGCGGAACCCGTCCGCAACCGGTTTGAGTACGGCGAACGACTCCACATCGGTTTGCTCCTGTGACGCATCGGTCCGACCTGGCGTGAAAGGAACCTTGACCGCCTGGCCGGCTTCCTTGGCAGCGGCTTCCACGGCCGCACACCCGCCGAGCACGATCAGATCGGCGAGCGAAACCCTCTTGCCCCCGGACTGCGAACGATTGAAATCCTGTTGGATTTTTTCGAGTGTCCCCAAGACCTTCGCCAGTTCGGCGGGGCTGTTCGCTTCCCAATCCTTTTGTGGTGCAAGCCGGATCCGAGCCCCATTGGCCCCACCCCGCTTGTCAGTCCCGCGGAAGGTGGACGCCGATGCCCAAGCGGTCGAAACCAATTGAGGAACCGACAATCCCGACTGCAGGATCTTGCCCTTGAGCGCGGCGATGTCGCGGTCTCCGATCAGCTCGTGATCGACAGCAGGAACGGGGTCTTGCCACAATTGCGGCTCGGGAACCTCGGGGCCATGGAGCCGGGAGACGGGTCCCATGTCACGGTGAGTCAGCTTGTACCAGGCCTTGGCGAAGGCGTCGGCAAACTCTTCGGGGTTCTCGTGGAAACGCTTCGAGATCGGTCCGTAGATCGGATCGAGTTTCAAGGACAGGTCCGTCGTGAACATGATCGGGGCATGACGCTTCTTCGGGTCGTGCGCGTCCGGCACTGCATCTTGCGCCGCACCGCCCTTGGGGATCCACTGCGACGCGCCAGCCGGACTCTTGGTCAGTTCCCACTCGTATTCGAACAGGTTGTCAAAGTAGCCGTTGGACCAAGTGATCGGCGTGGAGGTCCAAGCCCCTTCCAGGCCGCTGGTGACCGTGTCGCCCGCGTTGCCTTTGCCGAACGTGTTCTTCCAGCCCAGGCCTTGCTCTTCGAGGCTCGCCGCCTCGGGTTCCGCGCCGACGAACTTGCTCGGATCGGCGGCACCGTGGGCTTTGCCGAAGGTGTGACCGCCAGCGATCAACGCGACGGTCTCCTCATCATTCATCGCCATGCGGGCAAAGGTCTCGCGAATGTCCTTGGCCGCGGCGAGCGGGTCCGGATTGCCGTTGGGGCCTTCCGGGTTCACATAGATCAGACCCATCTGCACCGCGGCGAGCGGATTGGCGAGCTTCCTGTCGTCGGAGTAACGCATGTCCCCCAACCATTCGCTCTCCGGACCCCAATTGATATCCTCCTGCGGCTCCCACACGTCGGCGCGACCGCCGGCGAAACCGAACGTTTTGAAACCCATCGACTCCAGCGAGCAGTTGCCGGTGAGGACCATCAGATCGGCCCACGAGATTTTTTTGCCATACTTCTGCTTGATCGGCCAAAGCAACCGTCGCGCTTTGTCGAGGTTCGCGTTGTCGGGCCAGCTGTTCAGAGGGGCGAAGCGCTGAGTCCCGTACGATGCGCCGCCACGACCGTCGGCGACCCGATACGTGCCGGCGCTATGCCAAGCCATGCGAATGAACAGCGGTCCGTAATGCCCATAGTCGGCTGGCCACCAATCCTGGGATGTCGTCAGCAAGGCCTTGATGTCCGTTTTCAAGGCCTCCAGATCGAGTGTCTTGAACTCTTCGGCGTAATCGAAGTCGTGACCCATCGGATTGCCCATGGGCGAATTCTGGTGCAGGATCCGCAGGTTCAACTGGTTGGGCCACCAGTCGCCGTTCGAATGGACGCCGGCCGCCGTGTGTCGGCCCGACGGGTCGCTGACATTACCCATCACCGGGCACTTGCCAGCGGTTGGCGATTTTCCGTCAGGCGCTGCCGCGGTCGGCGGCCCCTGGGCGAACACGGACGTGCTGATGCACAGCACCGCTAAACTCGTTTTCAGACGAAGGAATCGCGTTCTCGAAGTCATGATCTCTCCTGAGATTGAGGTGAAAAGTCGACGCTCGCAGCGGGAGCTGCCGGTCGATCAAACCTCATTATCCGCGATGGAGTGCTATTCGGCAAATGCATTCGAGTAATGCATGTTATGCCTTGAATGCATGGCTAGCCGTGCGAGCTTGCGGCGCCACGAATCAGGAGGCCATTGGCCAACGCGTCCCGCGGTCATTCGGGCTGCCGTGTCGTCGGCAAAGACGTTGCGACGGCCGCTCGCGGAACGACCAACACGGTGCCATGACGCATTCGCGCGGTCGGCAAGGACAAACGCTGCGACTGGTTGGTCCAGGTTGTCAGATCGGGGCTGGTGGCCAGGCAGTAAGAGAAATCGCTGTCCGGCGCGTCCCAGTACAAAAACCACTGCTCGGCGTGTTTGAACAACGATGGCCCCTCGCCCATTCGGTTCACGATCTCCGTCCCGGCGCCCACGATGGGCGGCCCCAGCGTGCTGTCGTACGGTCCCTGCATCCGGTTACTGAACGTCAGCCGCAGGTTCTTGCCACCTTGCTCCGGCGACATTTCGTTTTTGATCACCATCACCCAGCGATCATCGGCCGGGTCCGTCGTGTTGCGATCGTCAAGGGCGATGAACGGATCGATCACGCTGTACTCCGGATTCTCCGGGCCGAAGAACAGCTTCGGCGCAGACCAGGTTACAAAATCCTTCGTGCGAACCGCGTAGGTGCGATGGTCATACCCGTGTGGGTCCGCGCTGCCGTCTTGGTCGTTGAGTTCCTCCGTCGTGGTCGTACTGAAGAGGACGAGGAATTCCTGCGTTTCCGGGTCGCGGTGCAGTTCCGGTGCCCAAGTATTCTTGACGTCGGTGCGGTCGCCCCAAAGATCGACCTTCACCGGTTGGCTCCAGGTCGCCAAGTCTTTGGAGCTGGCGTAGCCGATGCTGCGCGAGTTCCAACTGGTGGTCCAGACCATGTGAAAGGTCCCGTCGTGATAGATCAGCGACGGATCACGTGTCAGACTCTCGTCGCCCCATGACGGCGCCGGCATCACGACCTCGCCGTCGCTGAGCCACTCGAACTTGTATCCGTCGTGACTATGGGCGAAGTACACCCCAGATTCGCCATTGCCGAGGAAATAGGGGAGCAAGAAGACGTCGCCCCGTTCCGAAACAGCGGGGCGGGGGTCGGGTTCCGATAATCGCCACTTGAGCCAGCTAAAGATCGTCCCACCGATCTGCTGGTAACCGACCCCATTGGGATGCACGCCGTTGTTGACCGGGTAGCCATCCACGGGGTCGAGATACAGTTGGGTCGGAATCATGTCGATACGGGGATCATTTTTCGCGGCGATGGATTCGATCTGCCGTTGCACGAGGCGATGCTGAATTTTCTTCCAGTTCCAGCGCGAATAGCGATCCTGATAATTGGCCTCGAAAGCCTCCTGGCGAGAGTTGGGGGGCGTCGTCAGGCAGACGCCAATCCGCGCATCGGGCGCAGCGGCTCGAATGGCCGCAAGCAGTTGATCGGCATACCCGAACATCGTGTCGATCCGCGCGTCCAGGGCGGTCAGGTCATCGGGTGGCGCGCTGAAGCAATCGTTGATGCCCAGCATGATGACCACGTAGTCCGGACGCTGCCCCTGGCAGCTTTCCTCCAAGTAGCGGGGGACATTCAGCTCCGGCTTGCCGGCGCCGTTCAGAAAAACGAACGGGCTACTGCGTTTGCCGGGACTGCCATCCGGCTCGGGCTCGTACCGCGTGACGAATTGCTGCCATGTCCAACCGCCATAGCCTTCATGAGCCACGCCGCTCGCCGCGGACGCGGGTTTGTGCGTGCCGAGCATCGACCATTCCGGATTGCCTGGCAGCGCCAGCAGCCGGGCGATTTCGTTCGGATAGGCCGAGGCATGGGTCAAGCTGTCGCCGATGACCAGCAGGTTGAGCTTCCGTCCCGCCGCGGCCCCTGCCGATTCGGGGACGACATGCAGCACGGTGGATTGAGTCGCCAGCAGGTTGCCATCGCCGCTGTGGACTGCGACCGTCAGCTTGTGATCGCCGAGGTCGGCCGCTTGGGGCGTCACCACCCAGCGGCGGTCTTCCGTTTGACCGATGTCGCAGGTCACTCGGAACTGATACTTCTCGGAAGACGGTGACAGAATGATGTTGTCGAAGTACAGACCGCTGGTCACACCCGGCACCACGGCCAACGCGGGCGGAAGGGTTAAGCGCAGTTCCCCATCCGTTGCGATTTCGTCAGCGGACGCGGACACCGACAGCAGACAGACCAGCGACAACAGCGGTGCGTAGAGACGAAGCTTCATAGTGGGAGCCTGACGCGAAGCGAAGAATGATTTCGACCTGACCGTGCGAGCCGCGAACCGCGACATGGCATGCGGGCGGAGTGGCTGAGGTTAGCGGAAACCCGCTGCCGCTTCCACTTACCGCACGGCCCATTGGCGACTAGCGGGCAGCCTTCTCAAGGATGAACTCCACGGCCCGGACCGTATCGGCGTGGCTGGTCGAGTGGCCGCCTTGCTCATGGTGAATGCTCAACACGGGGCGCTGGGCGGCGGTCAGTTGCCGAACGAGCCGCAGCACGCTGTTCGGCGGCACGATCGCGTCCTGGCCGCCGGTGGTCGTGGCTACCGGCATCGTCAGCTTCTCCGGCCACAGTTCGGCGCTCCGCTTGCGATACTCGTCGGGCAGTTCGGTTTTGGTTCCCCCGTAGGAGACTCGGATGGCGTCTTGGAAACCTTCGTACTCCAGCATGTTAGCCGTACCATTGAGGCTGCAGACGCCCGCGATCAGCGCCGGGTGCAGCACCGCAAAAATCAGGGCCGACGTGCCTCCCATCGATCCACCGACGATGAAAACGCGTCCCATGCGGTGTCGTCGCTTCACGTCGCCGATGATCTGGACGACGTCGGCCTCGGCCTGCGGGCCCATCCAGGAGGTCTTCGCGCGGTAATCGGGCGAGACGACGATCAAGCCATGCTTCGCCGCCACATCGCGCACGCCTTGGCACTCCCCACGCGGATCGCGAATGAACTGCCACCGATCGGAACCGTGCCCGTGCAGGGCGATGAGCACGTCGTGTGGCTCTGAGGAATCGAAGCCAGGAGGCAACAACTCCACGTAACGCTGTTCGCTCGCGTCGGAGGTCGCCACGAACGCAACGTCCTGCGTCTGCTGAGCGAGCACGATGCCGGGCACCGAGCACGCGATCAGAAGGAGCAGCCAACGATGGCCTGAAGTTCGGTTCATGCGAAGAGAGCCTCTCATACGGTTAGTCGGAACGGACAGGACGATTCCATTCGGATCAGCGGAGCTTGTCGATGACGCCGATCAGCTCGGTGGCTTGGTTGTCGACCGAGCGGTGGGCGAGCACCCATTGGCGACCGGCCTGGCCGAGCCGCGCGCGGAGTTCTGGGTCTTGCAGCAAGCGATGCAAGGCATCGGCGAGGGCACGGTGATCGTCGGGCGGGACGAGCAGCCCACCGCCGGAGGGTTCGACGATTTCGGGGAAGGCGCCTTTCGCAGGCAACACGACGGGTACGCCAGCGGCCAGCGCTTCGAGGATCGAGAGGCCCTTGGGTTCCTCATGCTGAGTGGGGATGCTGAGGATGTCGAACTCGTGGAGCATCTCCAGCTTGCCCGCCAGGTCGGGGCTGCCGCGATGATGAACGCGGGCGCTCAGTCCGGCGGCCGCTAATTTCGCCAATTGCTGGTCCAGGTAATCGCGGTTCTGCTCCCCGAGCCAACCGGCGATGTCCAAGACGACATCTTCGCAACCGGGACGCCGCGCCAGGTCGATGAACGCATCGACCAGTTGATGCAAACCTTTCTCGGGAGAGATGCGGGCGAAGTAGCCGATCCGTCGGATTGTGTTCGGCTGTTGGGTCACCGACGAGGCCGGTTGGTCGCGGTAAGGCGCGGTGTCGATCGTCAGTGGCAGGACGTGGACCTGCCGCGGATCGAGCCCCAACAGGCGAGACATCGCATCACCGTAGAAGCGGGAATTGACGATGATCGCGTCACACTGTCGGCCGAGTTCTCCCATCCGCTCGATCGCCTGTTCGCGGTAGGGCGCGGGGAGGTGGTCGAGGAAGGCATCGTCGCCCTGCAGGATGGCGAGCAGTTTGGTTTGCGGCAACTCGCGGCGGATCGCCGGGATGGGACCGGCAATCAGGAGATTGGTCAGAATTACGGCGTCAGGGCGAATTTCGTCGCGGAGCCAAGCGACCAGCCGGCGGACTTCTTCGGCCTGATGCCCTTGTTCACCACGGAGCATCGATAGGGTGAGGTCGCCGAGCAGCTTGGCGTCGGTGGATGCGGCCCGGCGGGTAGCCCACGACAGGAAGCCGGGTCGGTCGAGCAGCCGCTTGATCGGCCCGGGGATGAAGCGAAACAGCGGCAACTTGCCCATCAAGAAAATGTTGACGCCGCCGAAAAAGATACGGTCTTGAGCGATGCTCGCCTCGTCCGTGCGGATCGGGGTGTAGAGCGGCTGCAGCAGGCAATCGACGCCCGCGCCGCGCAGCGACTTGGCCAAGGCGTTGTCGTGCATGCAACTACCGCAGTACATGCCGGCGGCACCGGCCGTTAGGAAAACGATCTTCATGCGGGCAGTTTAGCAGGCTGGTCAGGGCGTTCGGCTTGGCCTTTGCGACTCGGCGACCAAGAAAATAATTGACGAATTTGTCGATCGTGTCGGTGGTACCGGCCGATAAGCCATCGGGGTGCCGGGCTTTTCTGGACCCGAGCGCCAGGACCGCGACCTGCTCGAGAGGGCATCACGATGCGTATCGAAACCGAACGATTTGGCTGCCTCGAAGCGGACGACCGCCAATTGTTTCTGTTCCCGCAGGGGCTGATCGGACTCGAGACGCTGCGACAGTGGTTGTTGATCCCCGATTTCGAGAACCCGTTGGTCGCTTGGTTGCAAAGCGCCTCGCGAGGCGATCGCGCATTGGCGCTGATCAGCCCGCGGCTGTTCGTGCCGGACTATCGGGTCCACATCCCGCGACAGGGGCTCGACGCGATTCAACTCCGCGGCGAGGACCGGGTCTATGTCTTGACGACGCTGTCGGGAAAGCCGGACAAAGTATCGACCAACCTGCGGGCACCGGTGATCATCAATCTCGACAAACGGCTGGGTTGCCAAGTCGTCACCGGCGACGATCAGCCGGTGCAATTCGTACTCCCGACCAAGGCCGCCGCGATCTCTTCACGGGCGGCATAGTGGAACGTCCACAGCCAATCTTCGGGTGAGGACATCAGGGGGAGAGCATGGCGGGGTCGGTAACGGCCTCGGGCAGGACCGCGATCTCGTCGAGCCGTCCTTCCCAGGAAAAATCGCCGCGACTCGAGCCACCGAAGAACAATTCGTCCGCCCAATCGACCGGCAACGCATCCGCGGTCGTTTCGATTTCGGGCTCCGCTGCGCCGTTGAGGAACACGCGGAGCTTGCGACCGTCGCGGACCAGCAACACCTGGCTCCAAACCCAACGTGGCACCTCGCTGTTGCCGCCGATCACCTCTTCATCGCCAATCTGCAGGATCAGCTTGCCGGTATGCCCGGCGCTGCCGCCGATGCCGAGTTGCTCCGCGCCGGCGGGACGGGCGTAGTCGGCCCCGCGGGAGTAAAACCAGCCGGTGACCGGTCGGCCATCGGTCGGCATGCCGTTCCAGACCCACAGCGAAACGGAATAGCTGTCGGGCAGATCACCCAGCCGCGTTCGCATCCGCCCACCGGCGAAATGGGCCGAGCGATTGACCTCGCTATCGGTGGTGAAGCGGCCGGATCGGGGGCCTTCCAAAAAGAAGACCACCCCCGATTCGTAGATGCCGTCATGCCCGTGTCCGGACACGTCGCGGGCACGGGGGCCGGCGAGTTCGTCCATCCGCCAATAACCGAGCGGCTTGCGAGCGCTGATGACCCCGGCCGCGGTTCCGGTCGTCTGTCGGAAAGGCCGGCGGGACTTGCCAGAGGTTTGTTCCAGCAGTCCGAGTGCCGCTTCGGCGATCTTCGGTTCGGCAGTGACCTCGAGCCCTGCCGAACGGGCCGCCCACGTGTTGTAACCGCCGAGGACATGCTGCTCCGGTGGCGGGATATAACCGTCTCCGCCGTTGGCCAATTCGATCACCATCGTGTGGGCGAAGGGACTTTGAAGCTTCAACTTCAAACCGGTCAGCGCGTAGGTTTCATTCGGGGTCGTGGCGATGCCGATCTCGCCGATCCCGATCGACTGAATCACGACCTCGGTCGATTGGGCTTCGTGCAGAAAGATCTGCTCCCGGGCATACACCTCTTCCGTCGTCGTCGGCAAGCGATCGCCGAGCGGCTCGACGATCTGTCGCGCCCACTGCAGCGTCTGGGCATCGGGAACACGGTAATTGAGCCGCATCCGGGTTTCGGCCATCGACAGCTTCGGGGCCGTGTCGAACTGCACCCGCTCCAGCGCCTCGGTCGTTAGCCCCAGCAAACCTTCCACGTATTGCTCGACCTTAATCGTTTCGAATTCGGGTGGCGTCTGTTTGGTGTAGTCCATCCGCCAGATGTCGCCGCTGCAGCCGTGGGACATGATGCCGACGACCGGCCGGTCGGGACGTTGCTCGCCGCCCCAACGCTCCGCGATCGCGTCGCTGTAAAGTCCGAAGTAGTCAGCGTTGATGGGGGTGAAGCCGCTGAAGTAATGCATCGACAGGTTGGCTAACAACGCGATCGGATGCCCATCGATCGAACGCAGCGCGATCAGCGACAATTCCGGGTCTTCGGGGCCCGACTCTCCGGTCACGTCCTCCCAGACCCTACCGGCGTGCATGTTGGCGCGGACGGTGGGATTGCCGAACGGGTCTTGCGCGACCCGATCGGGCCGACGGATCCAGCGCCGCACCGCCATGTAGTCGGCGGCATCGATCGAGCCGAAGCCGATCTGGGCCGGTTCCAGGTTCGCTTGGGCCGCCGCGATCGCCTCGCTGACTTTGATTCGCAGATAGCCGCGATACTCGGGGTCGGCGTCGGTTCCCAAGCAGGACATCGCCGCCGGGGCGGAATGCGTGTGGGTGGCCGAGATCATGATCCGGTCGGCCGGAATCCCCGTGGCCTTGCTCGCCATGGCTTTGATGTCGTCACACAGGTCGCGGGGCAGCATGCAACTGTCGACGACGACCATCGCGACCTGCAGCTCGTTCTGAGCTAGTACGATCGCGCGGGCGTTGACGGGGGAGGTGATTTTCCAGGCCGACCCGGCGGTCATGCCGCCGTTGACGGCAACCGGGAAGCGAATCGGGCTGACATCGACCACCGCCGCCCCGGCGCGGAAGTTAGCGTCTTGCGCCCGGGACGCGTCGACCGCGCTAAGTGAGCAGTTGAGGCAGACCAGCAGTCCGCAGAATCGCGCGGCGAGACGCGTGGTAGGAGACGCAACCATGGGCAGGGGACCTAAGGCGGGTGAAATAGGCGGGAGGCGGAGATGGCTGAGCAGGCGAGGGCGGAGGGGAAGGAACTGGGGGGAGGATGGCGGGTTCACGAGCAACGACGGCTGATCCGCGCCGGTTGGCAAACCTTCGGCCACAGGCACGCGCGATCGGACTGGAACGCGACGGCGAAACACGCCGTCGCGATGGCCGCGGAGGTGCGGTTCAGCCGCCGGTGGCGAGTTTGCGGAAGTAGGCTTCGATCGCTTCGCGGTAGTGGGTGGGGAGGTCGCGGCTGATCTGCTGGAGCGCTTCCTCGCGTTGGGCGGGCGGAAGATTTCCCCAACCGCCACGTTGGTTGATGTTTTTCTTGTCGACATCACCCTGACCGCTGGCGCCCGCGGCTTGGCT
>DITY01000257.1:35886-37712 GCA_002422955.1 Planctomycetaceae bacterium UBA6172 | reverse complement strand
TGTTTTTGTTGCTCTTCCATCTCTTCGATCAGCTTGGTCAGCTTATCGATGATCGTTTGTTCTCGCTGCTCGACGTCGCTGTTGGCCCGTCCGAGATCGAGGCGTCGAGTGACATCGGTCATCAGTCGCGATACTTCGTCCAAGGAGTCTTCCTCCAGCGGTTTGAGGTCGGCGACCATCAGCTGCGCGGTCCGCACGAACCGGACGGGGATTTCGCCTTCGTTCTCTAGAAGCTTCCTCAGATCGGCCAAGGCATCCTTCTTTTGCAGCAGCGAATAGCGGCAGACGCCGCGATAGAACAGCACCGCTGCCGGATCGAGCGAATTTTGGTGCTCGACGTCGGCGAACAACGGCAACGCTTCATCGAACATCCGGGCTTGGACGAGTTCGCGGGCTAGCCAGGCGCGGGTCGAGGCGAGGACATCCGTGGGCAATTGGTCGAAGGTGGCGGCCAGGGGGTCCGCCGAGGACAACCATTCCACGCCGGCGAGCGGATTTTGCTCAGCCAATTCTCGAACCCGATCGATCACCGGCAGCGACAGCGCGGAGGCATTGATGAACGCATTCAGCACGTCGCCGTCCGCTTCCTGGATCGCGGAGTGCAGGGCTTGGAGCGTGACGTCGATCTGGTCGGGCGATACGCCATGAGTTTGCAGCGACTGCCGCACCCGGGAGATGACCTGATCTTGGGTCGGGACTTGCCACGACGCTTGTTTGCTCAATGAATCGGCGCGGGCAGCGGAGGGCCACAGCGGGCTCAGGCATCCGACCGCCAGGAGCATCGCCAGGTGCCAGCCTTGGCGAGCCAAAGAACCGACCGATTCGGGATGATTCATTCGATTGACCCTCGGACGTTTAACAACAAGTTCACGGTAAGAGACCCGGTCGACTACTGATTCCTCTTCTGAACGATATCTCGCGTGATCCGATACAGGTTACTTTGCCGTTCGGCCAAGTCACGCACCAACGGCAGCAGGTCCGACCGGTCAGCCGCTTCGGCGGCGATTTTCGAATACCGCTGCGTGGTCGCCAGGATCCGCGTTTCCATCGTTCGAATCAACTTCAGTTCGGCGATTTGTTCCACCAACGGTTGTTCGCCCGGCTCTTGACCGGGCTGGGGTGGGGGCGGTGGCTGCTGCTGTTGCCGCTGCTGCTCCATGTCCCGTTGGGCTTTTTGCAACGCCGTGATCATTTCCTCCAGGGCGGCCAGGATGTCTTCCTGAATGCCGATCGTAACGGCGTCGACTTTGGAACCGGTCAATCTCTCGGCGACGCGCTGCATGTCATCGCGAATTTGGGCGACGACTTCGGGGAACGCGACGCTGGAACCTTCCTCACGGAGCAACAGCAACGCGCGATCGGCCTCCATCACGATTTTCTTTTCCTCGAAGGCGAGATTTCCCGCCCGGACATCGAATTGGCGATCTCGCTGGGATTCAGGGATCGCCTCCAGCAGCTTGCTGTCGTCCAGCAGTTTTCCTTGCATCTGAGCCATTTTTCGGAGGCGTGCTTCGAGACGAGCCAGTTCCCGTTGGATCTCTTCCTCGCGAAGTTGGCGGAGGATTTTTTCTAAGCGATCGATGGCCGCGCGGAGGTTTTCTTCGGCCTGCCGCTGCTTCTCGACCGCCGGTTCGCGTTTGGCCTGCTCCAGTTCCTCTTTGGCCTGGCGCATGTTCTCGATCGCCCGCCGGACCTGCTGCTCCGCCTCCTGTTCGGGCGTCTGCGGCGGTTGCTCACCCGCGGGTGACTCGCTCGGTTGCCCAGAGGAAGGCTCGCTCGGCTTGGACTCCCCTCCCGGCTCGGACTCTTCGCCAGGCTTGGACTCT
>DITY01000257.1:15455-35852 GCA_002422955.1 Planctomycetaceae bacterium UBA6172 | reverse complement strand
ATTCCTCGCCAGGCTTCGATTCCTCACCGGGCTTCGATTCCTCACCGGGTTTGGACTCTTCCCCCGGTTTGGATTCGTCACCGGGCTTGGGCTCATCCCCCGGCATCGGCTCCGATTTATCGTCCGCGGAAGGCGGCTTATCGGTGGGCATCTCGCCCGCTTCGGCATCTTTCGGCTCGCCCGGCTTGGATTCGGCTTCGGACGCAGGCTTGCCAGCGGAATCCTTAGGCTCCGCCGCTTCGCTCGGCTGCGACTCGGCGGCTTGCGCTTCCGCTTCGGATTCGTCCTTCATCGCGTCTTGAACCTTGCCGGCGCGGTCGGCGAGACTTTCCTGTTCCTGGCTCAGAGAATCGAGGTCTTGGCCGTTTTCGGTGCGGGCGCGGGTGCTCCGCTGGACTCGTTCTACGAGTTTGAGCTCTTTGATCATCCGGTCGACACGATCTTTCTCGTCACGGATTCGTCGCGACCGGTCCTCCGACAGCAGCAGCGTGAGCAGTCGGTCGAGACCTTCTTTCGCCGCGGTTTGGCTTTGGATGGCGTTCTGGAACTGCGCGCTGCGCAGCGACTGACCGGCGGTATTCAACTTCTCCAGGACGAACATTTCGCGGCTTTGCTTGGCGGCCTGCCGCAGCAACGTGGCTCGCTCCGCGTTCTCGTCGGCTTCGACGTCCGCCAAGCGGAGCAGCAATTCCTCGAGCTTGCGGTAGCGTTCCGCCACGTCCTGTTGACGATCGGCGAGGACTGGCGTTGTGGGGGCCGCGTCGGCAGCGGGCTGGCCTGGGGCTGGGGCGGGAGCCTGGGCCATCGCTGGGGGGGCGACCCGACTCGGCTGAGCCAGCGTACCGCAGGCGAGGATTATCCCGGCGACCAACCAACCTTTAGCCTTCATCCGCTTCTCGCCCGTCGGTGACGTGGGTTCTTCAGAAAGTGCGTCATTCGAATAAGTCTAGCACGCGACGCTTCTGTTCTTTCTTGGTTTCTT
The DNA here is from genome assembly GCA_002422955.1 of Planctomycetaceae bacterium UBA6172. Lineage (GTDB taxonomy): Bacteria > Planctomycetota > Planctomycetia > Pirellulales > Pirellulaceae > UBA6163. Next base: position 34,870 of record DITY01000257.1, on the reverse strand, counting down.
CCATCAACTCGTCCTGGTTCTCGATCAATTCTCGCACCATGTCCAGGATCTCGTTGTAACTCTCCAGGTCAAGCATTTTCTCGAGGATGGCGGTGAGCTGTAAAAGCACTTGCTCCGCTGTCTGGACGGCTTGAGCCGAAGCCGCCGCGGACGTTGGCTCCGCCGGGTCGGCGGCCACGACCCCGATCCGCTGTTCGACGCCGCGGATTTGATCGACCAACAACGCCAGATCGCCGGCGATGACTTTGCGCAGCGGATCGCGAACGCCGCCGCCGATCCGTTCGCTGCGGTCGACCGAATCGACCCGGTTGTTCGCCATTTCCTCCAGCAGGTCATCCAATGACGTGGCGATGCCCTGCAACTCATCGGCGGTCTTGGTCGCCTGCAGACCGATCTGCTGCGTCCGCAGCCGCAGGATTTGCCTCTGCCGCTGTGGCGAATCGGCTTCGACGGCCGCTGGAGCCTCGACAACCGCTGCGGCGGACTCGGGCTGCGGGGACTCACCACCCGCCGCCGGGCTCGCCTCCGCGGCAGGTGTCTCGGCCGCTGGCGTTTCCGGTGCCGCTTCCGCGGACGTTGGTATTTCCGGTGCCGCTTCCGCGGGCGGTGATATTTCCGGTGCCGCTTCCGCGGGCGGGGCGGGCGTTGGCGGCGTATCGAGTTCGGCGGTCAGACCGGAGAGCGAATCACGCATCAAGCGGGTTTCCTCGATCGTCTGTTCCAGCCGCGCTCGCAGCGCCAGTTCCCGGCGTTCCAGCAGTGCCAGGAGATTTTCGGGGGTCACGATCTCCAGACGATAGAGTTGGCTGGCCGAACGGTGGGTTTGGCCATCGAGGTCGTAGCGGTCCGACGCTTCCGCGAGCAGGTTGATCGCCGCGCCAGGCTCCAGTGCTGGGAAGGCTGGCGGTTGGGCAGCCGCGAGTTCCCGAAGGTCGACGAGCATTTCAAATTCGCCATCGCGACCCGTTTCGATCGGCAAGGGGACCGACGGCGCTGGGACCGCGGGTGGCGCGGCGACCTCCTCACCTTCGGCGGGCTCGACTGCCGCCGCGGCGGGGGCGGTCGCGACCGACGACAGCGTTACCAAGGCGTTGGCGATCTCGTAATCGTCTTCGGCTCGGCCTTGCAACGGGATGCGGGCATTGGGGGTGACCGCGGTGCCGATCCCGCGGAGCCGCATCTCGACTTCGGGCTTTTCGTCAGCGACGACACCGAGGAAATATCGGTAGGGGACTTGGGCCGAAATTCCCTCGCGGTCTTCGGGGACGACGATGATCGTCGCGGGGCGGCGGAAATCTTCGATCGCTACGGAAAACTCGGAGCCGTCCGCGGACAGGGTGACCGGGGGGGCGTCGACCGGGTTGCCAGCGACCAGCATCCGCGCGTCGACCTTGCCCAAGGGAACGCTCGATTTGGCCGTCAAGATGGTGTCAGAGCCCTCGCGGACCCGCAGGCCCGCTTGGTAATCGATCCGGCGAGTCGATGATGCCGGCTCGGCGTCGCCGGTCGGCAGCGGCCTCAAATAGGCCGGATCGGTCGCGACCACGGTCAACTTGCTGAGCGCCGGCGGCTCGACCGCTTCGATGCGGAAATCATCCAATCGCGCGTCGAGCCCACGGATGCTCAAGGTTACGGTTTCGCTGAGGCCGGCCAGTGGCGGGCCATCGAGCACGAAGGTCTGTTCACCATCGACCACTCGCCCCACGCGGCGGAGGTTCGCTTGCCCCTGAATGCCCCCAGCCGTCGTGAAGTAAGCGGTGCAAACTTCGGGGACGATCGCATTCTCCGCCGCCGCCGCGATCCGCAGCGTGCCGCTGGAACCGCGGGGCAACCGTGCCACCCGCTCGCGAAACTCGATCAACTTGGGAGGCTGCGGGTCACTTTCGTCCGCGGTGATGGCGGGCAACTCGATCCCGACCATTTCGAGCCTCGCCTGCCGCGGCCAGGGGGCATCGGTCAGCAGCAGCAAGCGGCTGGCGGCGCGGCCGAAGGCACTCGGGCTGAAAGCCGCGAATCCGGCCGTCGCCAGGGCCAGCGGCACCACCAGGCCGACTTTCTTCCACAGCGGTCGCCAGCGAAAAATCCGGTTGGAATCGACGCCGCCGACCGCGCGGGCCGCTTCGGCATGAACCTGTTGCAGGAGCGCCGGCGAGTGGGAGTCGCCTTGGCGATGCTCCCGATTCAATTGCACCGCCGTCACCAGCCGACCGCCGAGTTCCGGGTGATGTCGTTCGACCAACAACGCCAGCGAATCGTCGGGCAACGGGCGGCGAAGGCGGCCGATCAGCAGTCGAGCGATCAAGACCACCAAGGCGATGCCGACAACCAACAGCAACACCGTTCGCGCGGACCGAGGCATCTCGGTACCGCCCAATCGCACGGGCAGGAAATCGACCAGCAGCCCGATCCAAAACGCCGACAGCAGCAGCGCCAGCAGTGCCAGCAGTGAATCGGCGACGATATAACGACGAACCCGCCCTCGGAGCGACGACAACAGCTGGCGGAGTTGAGGGTCGAGTGACGGCATGATTATGATTGTGGTCGCCTTCCTCGCTGAGGGTCAAGTTCTCGGTAACGTTCGGATTGCGGACGGGTTGGTGCGATCGATCTGTCGACCTGCGAATCAGTCGACCTGTCCGTCAGCCGCCCCGCCGATCAGTCTGTCATGTCGTCAAATCGTTCGTGTCGTCCACTCATTCACGGCCGGCAGGTGTTGTCGAGCGCGGTGATTCAACCGGCCCGGCGGCCCGTCCCTGGCAAACCCATTTCGGCATCGCGATGCTTTTGATCGGGACCATCAATATCACACGAACCCGGGAGCGGGGTGATTTTCACTGCCCGACCTGCGGAACGGGCCGTGAATACTTGCTGAAGTCGCGCCGACCGTTCTTAACACTTTACTTTATCCCAACGGTTCCGATTGGCGGCGTCGAGTATTTTGTCCGCTGCTCCGGCTGCGGCGCCAACTGGGACCCGGCGATCCTGCGGATCGAGCCAGCCGCGATGCGGGAACAGCAGGCGATCAATTTCGGCATCGAGGCCTTTCGCGCGGCGGTGCTGACGGCGTTGGCGAGCGGGGTCATCAGCGAAAACCAGATTCGGGCACTGCTGCGAATTTCGGCGCGGTTGCTCCCCACCCCGATCGATCGCGAGCAACTCGGCCAACTCTGTTCGTCCGCCTACCAGAATCGGATCACGGCGGCTAACTACGTGCGGAGCGTCAGCGGACCATGGACGACCGAGCAGCGGCAATTCGCGTTGCAGGCCATGTTCGTGGCCGCGTCCGCCAAGGGTGCGGCTCTGGACGACGCCACGATCCGGCTGCTGGCATCGCTCCGCGAGCTGTTGCGACTGACCGATCGCGAGTACCAGGACGCGGTCGAGGCGGCGATCGACTGGGAGGTCGATTGACCAGCACCCCCAGCATCCCCAGTAACTCTGCCGGCACCACACCGCCCACCCGCGGCGTGCCACCCGCCGTTCCTCGAGGACTGCCGCTTGTGGCTTGGCGGGCGTCCGATCAACATGTCGACTCGCGTCAAGAATCGCTGTCGTCGCTGACCTTTCCCCCTTCCACCAACCTCGGTTCCGGGTGCCGCGTCGCACCGGACCAGACGGAGAACCCATGCTCGATTTGACCAACCGAACTGTCGTGATCACGGGCGGCGGCACCGGTATCGGCGCCGGCATCGCTCGCGAATTGGCCATGGCCGGCAGCCGCGTGATCGTCGGCGGGCGGCGCGAGGAGCCGTTGCGGGAATTGTCCGAATCGGTCTATTCGCCGACGCCGATTCGCTACGGAATCCTCGATGTCGCTGAAGATCAGAGCATCCACGATTTTTTCAAATGGGCGGTCGAGCAGGTCGGCGAGATCGACATCCTGGTCAACAGCGCCGGGGTCAACATCCCCAACCGCACGATCGACAAGATGCTGCCCGACGACTGGGATCGGGTGCTGCGGATCAACGCCACCGGGGCCTATCGCTGCATGTTGGAGGTGTTGCCGGCGATGCGTCGCCGCCATGATGGCGTGATCATCAATATCTCGTCGATCTCGGGCAAGCGGGCGATCCAGCTCGGCGGGGTCGTCTACTGCGCCTCCAAATTCGCGATGACGGCTCTCGGCACGACCGTGGCGAACGAGGTCCGCAACGAAGGGGTGCGGATCACCAACGTCTATCCCGGCGAAGTCGACACGCCGCTGATCGACAAGCGTCCGGTTCCGGTGTCGCAAGCGCACCGCGACTCGATGCTGAAGCCGGAGGACATCGCGGCGGTCGTGGGTACGATTTGTCGGCTCCCGGCGCGGGCGAATGTCCCGGAGGTGGTCGTCAAGCCGACGGTGCAAGAGTGGTTCTAGCCGCAAAACCGCTGGCGGGGGGCTATTGACTCGGCTGAGCGTCCGATCCTATCCTCTTCGCTCAGCTTAGGCTGGCCGGCGTAGCTTCAATTGGTAGAGCATCGCATTCGTAATGCGAGGGTTGCGGGTTCGAGTCCCACCGCCGGCTTTCCCGTTTTTCGGACCGAGCCGATTTCTCGGACCGACTTGGTTGCCTGCCGCGGACCCGCGGACGCTGGCCAAAGGTCGTGTTTTCCGCTAACATCGATCGGGATTGGCCGCCGGCGCCCGCGGATTGCAGGCTTGAGCCGCGGTTGGAATGCTCCAATCAGTCAAATTGAGTCGATTCGGTCCCGTCGTAAGCCGTCTATAGAGAGTTTGAATCCGTGACCAGTTCAGTCGATACCCAAGTCGATATTCGGGAACTCGTATCGCATCCGACGTTCGGCCCCGCCGAAGTGGAAGCGATTCGTCGGGCGATCTGTGACAATCATCTCAATTTCATCTCCCTCCGCGATTCGGTCGTGGAACTCGAGCAAGACTCCGGTCTGTCGCCCGCCAACCGGACCAAGCTCGGCGTGCTGCAGTACCTGATTGGCAAGTTCAAGATCGCCGAGTCGACGCTGTCGAGCGCCGATGGCGGCGCGATGGCCTTGTTCTACGCTGCCCGCTGCTCGCTCGAACTGGGCGATTACGCGACGGCGATCGGCAAGTACGAGATGGCCAAGAAGTCGGGCTACGACGGAGACCGCTGCATGTTGGGTGTCGCCGAGGCCCACCGCTACCTGGGCAACATCACCGGCGCGATGGGTATCCTGGACAACATGTTCGGACCGATCGAGCAAACCGCCGATTATCTCTGCCAGCGTGCCGCGACCGTCTCAGCCATCGGCGGCAATTTGCCCGAAGTGATCGCGTTGTATGAACGGGCCGTGGCGACCGACTTCAATCACGCCGGGGCACTGTTCGGGCTGGCTTTGGAAAATGACCGCCAAGGGAACGACGACGAAGCCCTCAACCTCTACGAGCGGGCCGCCAACACCTTCCCGACCGGGCTCGGGGCGCTGTTGAACCTAGGCGTGTTCTACGAAGACAACAACCAATACGACAAAGCCCAGATCTGTTACCGCAAGATCCTCGACGCTCACCCGGATCACAAGCAGGCGCTGTTGTACATGAAGGACGCCTCGGCGTCGGGCAATATCCTGTACGACGAAGAAACCCAGCGTCGCAACGACCGCTTGGCCCAAATCCTGAATCAGCCGGTAACCAACTTCGAACTGTCGGTTCGCAGTCGCAACTGTCTGGCCAAGATGGGCATCGACACGATCGGCGATTTGACCCGCACCAGCGAAGCCGAATTGCTCAGCAGCAAGAACTTCGGTGAGACCAGCCTGTACGAAATCCGCGAAATCCTCTCCAGCAAGGGCTTGTCGTTGGGGCAGTTCGCCAACGAGCGAAAGTCGACCGAGCCGCCGATCGATACCTCGCACATGTCGCCCGACGAGCAGGCTCTGCTCGACCGTCCGATCGCCGATCTGAACCTGTCGGTCCGGGCCCGCAAGTGCATGGTCCGGCTCGGCATCAACACAATCGGTGAACTGATTCGCAAGACCGGCGACGACATGTTGGAATGCAAGAACTTCGGCGTCACCAGCTTGAACGAGGTCCGTGAAAAACTCGGCACCCTCGGCCTCAAGATGCGTGGCGACTGATAGCGCCATCCCAACGTGCCAGCATTCTCCTTCCAGCTGAGCCACACGGACAGCTCGACCGGTGCCAGACGGGGTGTGTTTCGCACGCCCCGCGGTGATGTCCAGACCCCGGCCTTCATGCCCGTCGGCACGCAAGCGACCGTCAAGGGACTGACCATCGATCAGGTCCGCGCCACCGGCGCCGAGATGGTGCTGGCCAATACCTATCACCTCAGCCTCCGACCAGGTCACGAGCTGGTCAAGAAGCTCGGTGGGTTGCACCGGATGATGCTCTGGGACGGGCCGATCCTGACCGACAGCGGCGGGTTTCAGATCTTCAGCCTTGGGGAGCTGAATCGGGTCACCGAGGAAGCGGCCACCTTCAAAAGCCATCTGGACGGTTCCGTCATTCGGCTGACCCCCGAATATGCCATCGAGATTCAGGAAGCGCTCGGCAGTGACGTGGCGATGGTGCTCGATCACGTCGTGGCGTTGCCGAATTCGGCCGAGGCAATTCTCGACGCGGTGCAGCGGAGCATTCGCTGGGCGGCGCGGTGCCTGAATGCCGCCAGCCGCGAAGACCAAGCCCGTTTCGCCATCGTCCAAGGCGGGCTCGACGTGACCTTGCGGGTGCAGTGCGCCGGCGAATTAGCCTCGCTGGGGTTTGACGGTTATGCCGTCGGCGGCTTGAGCGTCGGGGAGCCGCCCGCGGAGATGTACCGGATCACGGCCGCGACGACACCGGTCCTGCCGGTAGACAAGCCGCGCTACCTGATGGGGGTGGGGCGACCCATCGACCTGCTCGAATCGATCGCCCGTGGCATCGACCTGTTCGACTGCGTGATGCCGACCCGCAATGGTCGCAACGCGATGGCTTTCACCTCCACCGGGCCGATCAAGATGCGCAACGCGGTCCATCGCGACGACACGCGGCCGTTGGATGCCGAATGCCCCTGCTTGGCCTGTCGGCACAGCCGCGGCTACCTGCGGCACCTGTTCGTCAGTGACGAAATGCTCGGCCCGATCCTGCTGACGCTGCACAACCTGACCTACTACCAACGGCTGTTGGCGGAGGCTCGGGAAGCGATCGTCGAGGACCGCTTCGAGCCGCTGCTGCAGCACCACCGCAAGCTCTGGTCGGATCAGAAGCCGCTCGGCCTTGAAAACTCGGCGTAGTCATCGAACTCGCTATGCCGATCGGGGGCGCGGTCGAGGAACCGGGTGTAGTCCCCTTCCCAAGTGAGGGCCACATCGCCGATCGGGCCGTTTCGCTGTTTGGCGATGATGATTTCCGCTTGGCCAGCGAACTGCGCCTTTTCATCGCCGCGGTAGTAGTACTCCTCGCGGTGGACGAACATCACGACGTCGGCATCCTGCTCGATCGCGCCCGATTCCCGCAGGTGGCTCAGTCGCGGCCGGTGATCCTTGCTGTCTTCCGCTTGGCGGTTGAGCTGCGACAGGCAGAGTACGGGGACCTTGAGTTCGCGGGCCAGTCCCTTGAGCCGCCGGGCGATTTTGGCGACCTGTTCCTGACGCGGGTCGCGGGGATTGTCCGGTTCGATCAGTTGCAGGTAATCGATCACGATCAAATTGAGCGATTCGAAGCGGCGGCGGATGCGCCGCGCCGCGGCGGCGATCTCGCCCACCGTACGGCTGGGGGAGTCGTCGACGAACAGCGGCGACTTGCTGATCTCGTTCGCCTTCTGGATCAAACGTTCGCGATCGTCGGTGCTGATCGTGCCGTTCCGCAAGCGGTGCCCATTAACCCGAGCCAACGAACAGAGCATGCGGTCGGCCAATTCGATCCCTGACATTTCCAGGCTGACAAACAGTGTCGGTTGTTTGTTCTGCAGGGCGACGTTCTCGCTGATATTCATCGCCAGCGCCGTTTTGCCCATCGAAGGGCGGGCAGCCAGGATGACCAGTTCGCCGTTGTGCAGGCCGCCGGTCATGTTGTCAAAATCGGTGAAGCCGGTTTCGCAACCGCCGTCGACGTGAGTCCCGTCCATGCGGGCCTCCATCCGGTTCATCGCATCATGCAGGATGTCCTCGATGCTCGACGCCTGCCGGGAGGAGCGCCCGTCGCTGATCTCGAAGATCTTCTTTTCGGCGTCGGACAGCAGCTTGCGGGGTTCCTCGGCCTGGTCGTAGGCGTCGCGGAGGATCTCGGTGCTGGCCTCGATCAGCTTCCGCAAGATCGACTTGTGCGCGACGATCTCGCCGTAGAAGGTCGCGTGGGCCGCGTTGGGGACGGCGATGCTGAGCTTGGCCAAGTAGGCGACGCCGCCGACCTTCTCCAGATCGCCGGCCGTTTTCAGCCGCGAGACCAGCAGCGTGTGGTCAATCTTTTGACCCGAGTCGTACATGTCGCGGAGGTGCGTGAACAACGTCCGGTTGGCGTCGTCGTAAAAGTCCTCGGCGCGGACGACCGTCGCGATCTCGTCATAGACTTCGGGCAGCAGCAACACGCTGCCCAACACGCCCATTTCGGCTTCTAGGTCGAACGGCGGCTGCCGGGCCAAAATCTCGCTGGTGGCCGTTTTCCGTGGTTTTCCTCCACGTTTGCCCCGCCGTGGTCCCTCGGCATCCCCGCCGGACCGATTTCCAGCGGCCAAATCCTGTTCAAAATCCATGCCTGCGCTAACCCCTTGATCGCCGTCTCGAATCGATCCGACCATCCTGGCGCGCCCGCGACCGTTTGGCAACCAGCAATCCCGGCAAAGGAAAATTCTGGAAGCCTGGATCAACTGCGGTGTCTAGCGAAGGTTTTTTTCTCCGCCGGGCTGTGCGATTTGCGGCGATTCTGGCCCGGCCGGACGATAGGTCTCGCGAACCACCTTCCAGTCGGCTGGGGGTTTCTGGTTGATAAACAGACGGCTCCAGGTCGCGACCCCTTGGCGGAGCGTGTTGCGTTCGACCTCCATGAACTCGTATTGATCGTAGCCGGGCGACGTCACCGGGTCGAAGTTGGGGCCGTACAGGATCAGGGCTTGGGGTAGGAACGACTGGTCATTGATCACGATCCGGACGAATCGATATTGCGCGCGGTCGGCTTGGCGTTTCGGATGGGCTTCGAGGACATACACGCCGGGCTGAGCCTCCAGTCGACGGATCCAGTAGCGGTCCTTGATCTTCTCGGCGTTCAAGTTGAAGACGAACGGGAGCGGGCTTTCCAGGATTTCCTTCCCCTGCATGTCCGGTGGCAGTTGCTGAATGCGGCATTCCTTTCGGCTGTGATCGAACTCCATCAGTTCCTGGCCGTTGCAAACCCAGTGTTCACCGAACTGTCCTTCGACCGACTTGTAGGTCGGCTTGTTTTCGACGATGCCCGAGAAGAACTTGAGCTGGGTGACTTGGAACAGTCCTTTGTCGGGGGCGGAGTACTTGACCATCCCCTCGGCCCAGGTCGCGTGGACGCCGGCGGGGGCGGCGAGCAGGTCGAAGTGCCAGCGGCGGAACTTCGCTTCCAGCTGCTTCGTCCCCATGCTTTGCTTTTCCCAAGCGACCAGCAACTGATCCATCTCGGACTGTTCAGCCGGCGACAGGACGAACGGGGCGGAGGGCGGTGCCGGGGCGGCAGGTGTTGGCTGGGCCTGTCCCGCGGCGGCCTGACCCGAGCTCGCTTGTGCGGAACCAGCCTGAACCGCGTTAGCTTGCATCGCGTTAGCTTGAGCCTGGCCCTGAACCGCATTTTGTCCGGGGGCCGCGTAGGCTTGCCCTTGGCGAGCGGTCGCTTGGCCCTGGCCGGAAAAATTGCGGAGTTGGCCGGTGGTCGCCTGCCCTTGAGCGAGGGCGGACCGAGATGCCGAGGCGGCAAGGCAAACCGTCAAAATCACTGCCGATAGTCGCATCATCCTTGACGCCTTCCTGAAAAATCATCCGTGGGTTGAACTCGTTCGATCCCGGCCGCGGTCCGGAAACTCCGGGCCGCACGCGGCGGGACCGCGGGATCACGCGGCGGGTTTTCACCGCACCGGTCCGCAGGCTAACAAGTTTGACCCGTACGCGAAAAGACAGATTCTCCCCGCGGAAAATGCTGTCATTCGTCGGCAGCCGCGGGCTCATCAACGGCCGGATGGCTCGGGGAGTCGTGGGTTTCGGGCCGGAGCACGGGAAACAGGACCACGTCCCGGATCGACTTGTGGCCGGTCAGGATCATCACCAACCGGTCGATGCCGATCCCCAAGCCGCCGGCGGGCGGCATGCCGTAACGGAGCGCGCGGACGAAATCGTGGTCCATCTTGGCCATCGAATCCTCTTCCGCCATCCCATCCAACTGGGTTTCGAACAGGGCCTGCTGCAGGTCGGGGTCGTTCAGTTCGGTGTAGGCGTTCGCCAATTCCATCCCGCCGACGAAGAGTTCGAAACGCTCGGCGATCTCCGGGTTATCCGCCTTGCGTTTGGTCAGCGGACAGATGCTGGCCGGATAATCGATGACGAAAATCGGCCCGATCAGTGAATCCTCGACCTTTTCCTCGAAGATCTCGTTGCGGATCACGTCGGGGTGTTTGCCCACGGTATCCAAGCCCAATCGTCGTGCCAACGCGATCACGGCCGGCTCATCGGTCGGATCGACGCCGGTGGCCTGCTGGAACAGTTCCGCATAGCTGCGGCGTTCGAACGGCGGGGTGAAATCGACTTCGTGGCCGTTGAAATGGCGACGGTAGCCGCAGTTGATCGCGGTGATCGCATCGGTCACGATCCGTTCGGTCAGGTCCATCATCGTGCGGTAGTCGCCGTAGGCCTGATAGGCCTCCAGCATCGTGAACTCGGGGTTGTGCCGCGGGCTGATCCCTTCGTTGCGGTAGACACGTCCCAGCTCATAAACCCGTTCGATCCCGCCGACCAGGAGTCGCTTGAGGTGCAGTTCTAGCGCGATCCGCAGGAACAATTGGCGATCGAGCGTGTTGTGGTGGGTCACGAACGGACGGGCGGCGGCACCGCCGGCGATCGCATGCAGCGTCGGGCCTTCGACTTCGCAGAAACCGTCCTGGTCGAGGGTCCGGCGGATCGAGCGAATGATTTCGGTCCGCTCGAGAAAGGTCTGCATCACCCCTTCGTTGAACGCCAAATCCGCGTACCGCATCCGCTGCTTCAGTTCCGGATCGGTGATCCCCAAATGCTTGTCGGGGGCCGGCTCGAGCATCTTGGTGAGGAAGTGCAACCGCTCGGCGAAGATCGTCAGCTCGCCCGTGTTGGTCCGCCCGAGTCGCCCATCGACACCGATCAGGTCGCCCAGGTCGATCAGTTTGGTGAGCCCAAAGTTTTCCTCGCCGACCTGGTTCAAGCCGATGAAGATCTGGATCTCGCCCGTCCAGTCCCGGAGCGTGATGAAGACCAGTTTGCCCTTGTCGCGAAACAGCATCACGCGTCCGGCGACACGAACGGTGGGTCCGATCTCCTCGCCAGGGCCCTGCTCAGCGCGCCAGGCCCGCAGGTCGACGGAGGGGCCGAGTTCTGGCAGCGGCAACTCTTCGCCCGCTTCCGTGCGGTAGCGAACCTGGTCTTCCAGTTCGCGAACGGCACTGACCATCAGGCGGTCGTCGAAGCGACTGCCCCAAGGGTCGATCCCCGCCTCGTGCAGTCGCCGCAGCTTATCGCGACGGGCGATCCGCGGGTCCTTGAGTTGATCTTCGGTCAGCGATTGGGGATCGTTGGGGTTCGGCTGGTTCATGATCGGTCGAGACGGCGCTTGCGGGCGTGAGGGGCTGCTGAAGGCTCATCTTCGCGACAAGCCGAACAGCCCGGTAGGATAGGCACCGCGAAGCAAACCGCCAAGCGTTATCGGCGCGGGTTCGCTTCGGCGACGGCCTGGCGGGTCACCCGAATGGCCGCTTCGGTGTAGCGGTTGTGCTGTTCCTCGAAGTGGATCATCGCCGCTTCGTCCGCGAAAAAGAACATCCGGTTGTGTTCGGGATCGCGAGCACCGAAGTCACGCTTGCCGGCAACGATCCGCTTTTCCTCGAAGAACCGGACCACATCGATGCCGTTGAGCACCGGGGTGTAGGGTTCCGGATCCGTCAGGAATTTTTTGGCCGCTTCGGCATTGGCGAACAGATAAAGCTGGCCGAGGTGGACCACGCCATGCTGCGTATTGCCCTCGATCCATTTGTCGTGGTCCAACAGCGAAACCGGGCAGTAGCCCTCCAGGGCGATCGGGTGCGAAGCGGTTGGCGGCGTCGCGGCACTAGGCGGAGTCTGCGGCGCCGATGCGGTCGGCAGGTCGGCGAGCGACGTCGTCGGACCCGGCATCGCCAGGCTGGACGGAGTGAAGCTCGACTTAGCCAGATCCGTAGCCCCGACACCCGGGCCGGATGAAATCGGAGAAATCGCGAGCGACGGCACGGCCGCCGCGACGTTGGTCTCGGCCGGCATCGTCGGCGGGGCGACCGCAGCCTGAGCGGCCACGGCGGCAGGTGGCGGCGTGGTGGCGGGAGTTGTGGCCGCGGCGACTGCGGTCGGGTCGACGGCCGGCCCGCGATTAGGCGAGGCGGCGCTTTCGGCCAACATGTCGATGTACCGATTGCTCGCCTGGGGACTGGTCCGGTGCGACAACGCGGTCCCGGCGGGAGTCACGATCACATCCGTCGGGTAACCGTTGATCCGGAAGGTGCGGGCGACGTTCGGGTTTTGCCCGGCGTGAATCTTGACCGGGACGTAGGACTTTTCGATCGCGGACGCCACCTCCGGCGATTGGAAAGCCCCCGCTTCCAGACGATCGCACCACACGCACGAGTCGCTGTAGAAGTGCAGGAGCAACAGTTTGCCCTCGCGTTCGGCCCGGTCTCGGGCCGTCCGCAGATCGGATTCCCAAGCGATTTGAGCCCCGGCTTCCGGGGTCGCGAAGACCAACGAGGTCGCGACCAGAGGCAGCGACATGAGTAGCTTGTGGAGGATGGGACTCATTTTCGTACCTCTTGCGGTCGGGATTTCCGCGATCCTTGGCCGTGGGGGGCAACGGCGCGGAAGGTGTTTTGGGAGCGGAAGGCGGCAGCGTTACGGCCCATATCTGCGAGTGCGATTCGCGGGCTCGGATCTTACCTAGTGCGTACATCGACCGCTCCGAGGATGCGGCTTGAGGGAAAAATAGGGATTGAAGCGACTTTGACGCCACCTCGATTTACACTGAATTCTGGGCATCGGTCTCCCGGCGAGGTGGCAGGCGGATGCCGGCCCCCGACACGCACGGCCCTTGACCGCCGAGCCTTCGGCCTGGGAAGTCCTCCGTAAGCCTGCTAGACTTTGCGGAATTTGTTGTGTCGGCCAGTCCCCCGCGGCGTGCGATTTCGGAGGGACCGGCGCGGCTTGAACTCGCGGTTCGGCGCGTCCCCAGGATCGATCGAGTCGGCTTCCGCCCCCGCCCTTCGCATTGGCTTGCCGCTGATGAGCTTCCCACCGACGATAACAGTCGTCATCCCGCTGCTGAATGAGCAGCCGGCGCTGCAACCGTTGCACCAGCGGCTGCTCGCCGCGCTGGGCGACTGCCAGCTCCAGGGCACCGTCGCTAGCTATCGCATCCTGTTCGTCGACGACGGTTCCACCGACGGTTCGTGGGAGGCGATCCGCCGATTGGCCGCCGACAATCCGGCGACCGATGGGATTCGGCTACGGCGCAATTTCGGCAAGGCCGCGGCGTTGGCGACCGGATTCGACGCGGCCCACAGCGACCTGGTGATGACCCTGGACGCGGACTTGCAAGATGACCCGCAGGAGATCCCGCGGTTTCTCGAGCAGATTGCGGACGGTGCCGACGTGGTCAGCGGCTGGAAAAAGGTTCGCAATGACCCCTGGCACAAGACGCTCCCCAGCGCGATCTTCAACCGCATGGTTTCCCGCCTGACGGGCGTCGTGCTGCACGACCACAACTGCGGCTTCAAAGCCTATCGCCGCGAAATCTTCGATGAGGTCAAGCTGTATGGGGAATTGCACCGCTTCGTCCCGGTATTGGCCGCGGCTCGCGGTTGGCGGGTTCGCGAGCTGGTCGTCGAACATCACGCGCGGCCCTATGGAAGTTCCAAATACGGCGTTTCCCGCTTGATCAAGGGCTTTCTCGACCTGCTGACGATCTACTTTTTGACCGCATTCGCGCAGCGCCCGCTGCACCTGATCGGCTCCGTCGGCTTGGCCTGCTTTTCGTTTGGTGGCCTCGGACTGGTCTACCTAACGAGTCGCTGGATCTGGACCCGGTTAGTCCCCGGCGGCGACCCGCTGCACCTCCATGAAAAGGCGATCTTTTATTACTGCATCACCGCCGTGTTGCTGGGCGCGCAGTTTCTGACCGCCGGGCTGCTCGCCGAATTGATCACCTCCATCGCGCGCCGCGATCGTCCGCCGGCTTCGATCGCCGAAGTCACGCGGCGCGAGGGTCGACCGTGAGCCGCGTGGCCGCCGAGGGCGGAACCCAGCCGCGTCAGGTCGCGGCCTTGCTGATCGCGATCAGCCTGGCGATCGTCGCCGGGCGGATCGCCTCGGTCACCAGCGCTGAAGGCGACACGGCGTTCCTGAGCGCGAATGATCGCAGCCGCTGGGCGACGGTCGCGGCCTTGGTCGACTATGGGACCTACGAGATCGATCGGTTGACGGCGATCAAGGACAAGTCGGGACGCCGCCGCCCCTGGCAGACGATCGATCGGGTGCGCCACACCGGCCGCGACGGCATGATGCATGATTACAGCAGCAAGCCGCCGCTGTTGTCGACGTTGATCGCTGGCGTCTACGCGGGCGTCCGCGCTGTCACGGGGCTGAGCTTGATCCGGCAGCCGATTTACGTCGCCCGCATCGTCCTGGTCTTGGTCAACCTGCCGCTGCTGGCGATTTTCCTGGTTTCGGTCTGGCGCTCGATCCGGTCGGCCGCCGGTGATGGCCCCGGCGCGATGGCCACCTTGGCGGTCGCCTGCTTCGGCACGATGGTGCTGCCCATGGCGATCACCCTGGGCAACCACCTGCCAGCAGCGGCGGCCACCGCCTTGGTGCTGGCGATCTATCTGCGGCGCGGTGACGACGCCAACCGATGCGACGAGCGGGACCGCCGCGTTTTCTCCCCTGGGTGCGGCCGCGGGGGGGCAGCCTTTGTCGCCGGCATCGCCGCCGCCTTCACGGTCGCCTGCGAACTGCCGGCATTGCTGATGCTCGTGCTGTGGGCAGGGCTGTTTTTCCTGCAGGATCGGCGTTCGACATGGATCGGGTTCGCGCCGGGGGCGCTGCTGGTCGGGGCCGCCTTCTTCGGCACCAATTGGGCGGCCAACGCCAGCTGGATCCCACCCTACATGCATCGCGATGATGGCCCGGTGATCGGCAACCTTCGTCTGGCAGGGGAACCGAGTGCCGCCGTGGTCGCGGAGGCCTTGGCCGCGACCGGCGAGTTGCACCCGCGTCATCGCGACACGCCGTTGGCGATCGTCGCAACCGCGTCGCCCGACCGCCGAATCGTCGACGTCGGCGGCGGCAATCAACGGTTCGCCTTGGTCGCGCCGGCGGCTGACACTCTCGACGGCGAGCGGGAATGGGAAATCCGTCGTTGGGATCGTTGGTATGACTACCCAGGTAGCTACTGGATGACCCCTCGCAAGGGGGTTGATCGCGGGGAGCCATCGCGGGCCGTGTACGCCTTTCACGCAACCTTCGGGCATCACGGCCTCTTTTCGTTGACGCCGTTTTGGGTTTTGGTTCCGCTGGGGCTGTGGCTGCGTCTGCGGGAGCCGTCCGGTTCGAGTGGGTGGTGGTTGGCCGTCGCGACCGGGGTGGCGACCTTGATCTGCTTCGCCTTTTACATCGCCCGCCCGTTGATCGACCGCAATTATGGCGGCGTCAGCTGCTGCTTTCGCTGGCTGTTGTGGTTCGCCCCGCTGTGGTTATGGTCAGCCCACCCGGCAGCGGATCGATTGGCTCGCGGTCGGTGGGGGGCGTGGTGTTTGATCGGCCTGGTCGCGGCCAGTGTTTTTTCGGTCGCCACCGCATTGGAAACGCCTTGGCGGCACCCTTGGATCTACCGTTATCTCGAATTTTTGGGCTGGATTGGCGGGTGAGATCGGGACTAAGGTTCGTCATTCCTATCTTCGCCGGCGGTGCCACTCCGGCGACGGTCCCACTGATTTCAGCACAACCAAGCGCGGCATGGATGCCCAGCGTAAGAACAGCCGCTCACGTCGGTCATGGCGTTGGATTGCCGCGTTCGCGGTGCTCAACATCATCGTCCTGGGCTATTTTCTCGCGCCACAGACGGCCAGTGAGCAGATTCGTCGCCAGCTGCTGAGCAAGCTTCGCGCTCATTATCCTCACCTGACGGTCGCGATCGCTTCGGCGCGGATCGGTCAGGAAGGTGTCGTGATCCTAGAAGGGATCGAGTTCAAAACCGCCCCAGAGCGAAAGGGTCAGCGGTCGTTGCCGGTCCTGAAAGTATCGCGGGTCGAGGTCCATTCCGAGTTGGCGCTCGGCCAGCTGTGGGACCGCAAGTCGCCGCTGAAGCCGCGGAAAGTGATCGCGTCGGATGTGGTCGCGGACCTCTGGCAGGGCGACCAAGGCCGCTGGTCACTGGAATTGCTCTGGCCCCCGCTCCGAGTGAACGATGACTGCCCGCAGTTGGAGATTCGGGGCGGCCGCTTGCGAATCCATCGTGACGATCGTCTGGAGGTACGACCGCTCGAGATCGACCAGATCGGGGCCACGATCGATTTGGCGAAGTGTGTGGACCCCAAGGCCTTCGGACAGCCCGCCTTGCTCGCGGAAGCCGCCAACTCCGCGAGCATGCGATTCAGCATCCGCGCCGCGGCCGCCTTCATCGAATCGCTGCAGTTGACGGGCGAAGTGGGCGGCGGCCGGTTCCATGTGGGTGGCGATGCCCGCGGCGTGCGCCTCGATCCCGCCTTGGCGAGCCTGTTGCCGCTGCGGTTGGCCGCGCGTTGGGAAGATTTGACGCGGCTGAGTCTGCTGATGGATCTGCGGTACGACGTTCAGGGGCCGTTGCGGTCGCCCGGTGGGACAGCCCCTTGGTGGCGACTTTCCGGCGACCTTCCTGGCGCGGCCGCCAATGGGCTCGCGGCAGTCACGCTGGCCGAGTTGGCCCCGCCCTCCGACACCCAGTTCGCGGTCGACGCCCTGGTTCGCGACGGCCGGTTCGATCATCCCATGTTGCCGCAGCCGTTGGAGCAGATCCGCGGTCAGTTCGCGTTGCATGATTCGGGAATGGAGGTCCTGCAAGCGGAGGCGCGGCTGGGTGACGCCGACCTTCGCCTGTCCGCCGCGATCGACGGCTGGGCCGCGGACGCCACCTGGAACGGCAAGCTGACCGCTAGCGGGTTGATGATCAATGAAGCCTTGGCCGCGCAAATCCCCGGACGCGTCGGGCTCATCTGGGACGAGTTCCATCCCGAAGGCCCGATCGACGTCGATCTGAACTGGACCCGCGCCAGCGGCCGATGGTCCTCGCACGGGAGCGCCGAACTGCGCGGCGTCGATATCCAGATGAGCAAGTTCCCCTATCCGGTATCGCAGCTGAAGGGGCTGATCGAGTTCGATCCGTTGGGCGCGCGAAGTCATGGGCTGAGCGGCCAGGTCGGCGGCCAAACGCTCAGTGTCGCCTTCGAGCAGTCCACCGGGCCGCGGGCCGCGGCGAATTGGCTGCAACTGGCGGTGGATGGTCCCGTGCCGATCGATGCGCCGCTGATCGCTGCGCTGACGCCGCGGGGGCAGCCGGTTTCCGGTCTGGAGCGGTTTGTCCGCTCGCTCTCCCCCAGCGGTCAGGTCCATCTGGTCGCGGCGCGCTGGGATCGGCAGATCGATGGCAAGCCGCGTAAGTCGATCGATCTCAAGGTTTCCGGCGGGATGCTCCGTTATCAAGGGTTCCCCTACCCGCTTTACGACGTCCGCGGCACGATCGCCGTTCAAGACGACTGGACCCGTCTGATCGGGTTTCAGGCGAGCAATAGCGACAACGCCAAAATTTTCTGCGAAGGCAATTACTTGAAACTGCCCGAGGAGACGCCGCACGAGACGGATGGCGACTGGCAGATGGCGCTCCGATTCCAAGCCCGTGAGCTGCCGTTGGACGAACCGTTGCGGGCGGCGTTGAACACCGACTCGCGGGCGATCTGGGACAACCTTTCACCCACGGGCGTGCTGGACCACGCGGAGGTCACGATCCATCACGCCCAGCGGTGGCCCGAACCGAAGATCGTGATCGCGGCCAAGCAGAACGCCAAACCGACGATCGATAATCGCACCATCAGCCTGCGGGCGACCGATATCCCCTACCGCATCGACCTGGTCGAGGGGGCGATGCGGTACGACGGCGACTTGGTCTGGATCGATTCGCTCGACGGCCGGCACGATTCGACCCGCATCTCCGCCGACGGCCGCTGCCAACGGACCGACTCCGGTCGCTGGCGGATGGACCTGAATGTCCACAGCGGCAGCCGCCTGCATCCCGATGCCGAACTGATCGGGTCGCTGCCGACTCAGATCCGCGGCGCGTTTCAGCGTCTGCAATTCCGCGGGCCGCTCAGCGCCCGCGGCCAATTCGGCTTCTGGCTGCCCGATGCGCTCCATCCGACTCCGGCCTTCGATTGGGATATGGTGTTCCAACTGGAAGGGAACCGAATCGGTGATGTCGGGCCGGTCCGCGACCTCCGCGGCGAGATCACCATGAAAGGCAAACAGGATACCGAAGCCTACTTTGCCGACGGCGAAGTCAGCATCGACTCGATGCACTTCGCGTCGCAGCAGATCACGATGATTCGCGGACCCTACGCGATTCAAGACGGCCGGTTGCTGCTGGGGGACGCGATCCCCCAGCCCACCGCCATCCCCCCAGCCATGCCCGCTTCGCTGAACGCCATTCGCGGGCGTCCGATCGGGGGGCGGATCTATGGCGGGACGGCATCGATCTCGGGCGAAGTGCTGCTCAACGACGGCGCCTTCGACGTCGTGCTGGCGATCGCCAACGCCGACATGCCGACGATGTTGTTGGAACTCGGCCAAGCCGACAACACCGTCCGCGGCAAAGTCCAAGGCCAAGTCCGCTTGGAAGGGGTCGTCGGCGCCAGCCATCTGCTCAAGGGCGCCGGCAGCGCGACCCTGTCCGAAGCGAACCTGTATCAACTGCCGCTGCTGATCAGCGTCTTCAACATGCTACGCATCAAACCGTCCGAATCGGTGGCTTTCACCGACGGTTCGGTCCGATTCACGGTCTATGGCGATCACGTGACCTTCAACGAACTGAAGCTGTGGGGCGACCTGATCGCCTTGGACGGAACCGGCACGATGAATCGCGCCCAGGAAGTCGACCTCTCCTTCAATACCCGGGTCAGTCCCCACAACGTCTGGAGCTACGTCGCCAGTCCCTTCGGCGAGGATCGCTACACACTCTGGACGCTCAACGTCCGCGG
>DITY01000257.1:0-15380 GCA_002422955.1 Planctomycetaceae bacterium UBA6172 | reverse complement strand
AACAAGCGATCCCAGCGCCGTGTCCAAGCCCCCTGAAACGTTCGGCCAGGCCACGGCCACGGGTCCAGCGAGGGGAAAAACGTGAAATGACTCGCCATTTCGAGGGGCAGTTCGGCCGCTTGGCCCTGCGGTTGCTCGATCGGGGGGAAGCCTGGTACGCTTTTGCTTTTGATAATCAATCAATTCACGCGAATCGCTGCCGTGTCCCACGCTTTGCTCGGTCCTATCGCGATCCATCTGCCGGAACGCATCGAGACCAACGATGACCTGCGCCGCGAGCATCCCGACTGGGATATCGAACAGATCGCATCGAAGACCGGGATCAAGCAGCGTGCGCTCGCGGCCCCTGGCGAGACCGCCAGCGACCTGGCGTTCCAGGCGGCCGAAAAATTGTTCGCCGCGGAGGGGATCGACCGCAAACAGATCGATTTCTTGCTGTTTTGCACCCAAACCCCCGATTACCCGCTGCCGACGACCAGCTGCCTGCTGCAGGATCGGTTGGGATTGTCGACCCGCTGCGGGGCGCTCGACTTCAACCTCGGTTGCAGCGGTTTCGTCTACGGGCTGGCGTTGGCCGATGGGCTGATCCGCTCCGGAGTCGCCCGCCGGGTGCTGCTGCTGACCGCGGAAACCTACAGCAAGTACATCGACGCGGACGACCGCAGCCTGCGGACCATTTTCGGTGACGCGGCGGCGGCGACGTTGATCACCGCCCACAGCGAACCGAGCCTATGGGGGTTCCAATTCGGCACCGACGGCAGCGGGGCCGACACGCTGATCGTCGGCGACGGGGGAGCAAGACCGGCCGCCGATGCCATCCGCCCGCGGCACCGTAAACGCTGGAACAGCCGCCTCTACATGGACGGCCCGAGCCTGATCAATTTCACCGTCGAGGCGATCCCGCGGCTGATCGATGAAATTTTGACTGCCCAACAATTGACCCGCGATCATGTCCACTTGTTCATCATGCATCAGGCCACCCGGAAGATGCTCGAACAGATGGCCCAGCGGATGGGAGTCGATCAGGCCCGCATCCCGATCGACATGGAAGACGTCGGCAATACCGTCTCCTGCACACTGCCGATCCTGATCGATCGCCTGCGATCCCGCGGCGAACTTTCCGCGGACGCGACGAACATGTTGATCGGCTTCGGCGTCGGTTTATCCTGGGCCGGTTGTCTCTGGCGCGACGTCTGGAAAGGGCATGTGACCTGATCAAACTTGGCTGAACCATGAATCGAATCGCGGGCCGTTTGTTGGTGGCGTCCCCCTACCTCACCGAAGAAAGCTTCTTTCGCACCGTGCTCTACATGGTCCGCCATGACGCCGAGGGAGCGTTCGGCTTGATTCTCAACCGCCGTACCGAACACACCCTCGAAGAGATCTTCGCCGACCGGCTCGGTCATGTACCGAAACGCACCGACACGATCCATTTCGGCGGGCCGGTCGAAGGCCCGCTGATGGCCCTGCATACCTTACCCGGCCTGGGTGAACCGTGCGGCCCAGATGTCTTGCAGTTAAGCCCCGAATCGATTTCCGACGAGGTTGCCGGCTCCAGCCCCGTGTGGATCACCGCGGACGATGACCATCTGACCATGCTGGTAAACCGAGTTGATCTGGAGGTTCGCTTCCTGTCCCGCTACAGCGGCTGGGGGCCATCCCAACTCGATCGCGAACTGAACCAGGGCGGTTGGCTGGTCGGTCCGCCGGACTGGCGGACGATCTTTGCCGACGCCGATGGGATGTGGGAAAATGTGATCAAGCGGTTAGGGAGAGACATCCTCGGCGGTATCATCAGTACCCCGCTAGCGGATGACCCTCAATGGAACTGATTTGATGCGGCGTTACGTCATCGGCGATATTCACGGTTGCAGCAAGGCGCTGGGCGCGTTGCTGGACGAGATTTCGCCGTCCCGCGACGACACCATGATCTTCCTCGGCGATTTCATCGACCGCGGCCCTGACTCCCGCGGCGTCCTCAATCAGATGGTGGACCTGTCCCGCCATTCCCAAGTGGTCGCGCTGCGGGGCAACCACGAGATCATGCTGATGGGCATCCTGTTTGGCGGCTTGGACCCGGAACTTTGGTTTCGCTGTGGGGGCGAAGCGACCCTCGCCAACTATGGCGGAAAACTGAGCGGGATCCCCGACTCGCACATCCAGTTTCTACAATCGCTGCGGCCTCACTACGAAGCCGATTACGAGTTCTTCATCCACGCCGGCTATCATCCCCTGCAGTCGATCGAGGAAACCGAGGACGCGGTCCGGTATTGGAATCATCCGGCGTTCTGGCCAGGCCCCCACGCCAACGGCAAACGCGGCTACGTCGGACATAGCCCGCAAGTCAGCGGCAACGTCCTCGACATCGGACACCTCGTGTGCGTCGATACCTACTGCTTCGGCGGCGGCTGGCTGACGGCGATGGATATCGACACGGACGAGATCCTGCAGGCCTCCTTGCAGGGGCACCTCCGCAAGACGCCCCTGCGCGCGATGCTCAATTGGTTCAAACAGCTCTATCGCCCCGCCGAATCCGGCTCCCGCCTGTCGCTCTGAGCGGTCCGAACAGGGTGCGAACCTGTTGCGGGACGCGTCCTCCCTCCGCTGGTAAAAAGGGGGGGCGGTCTACCAGAAACCAGCAGTCGTCCGCTCCTCCGGGCTCCTGTCCAGGCAATGTTAAATAGCGGCCTGGGAAATCCGCAACGCTCTCGCGGGGTAGCTGGGCAACGGACGTGAAGCGAACGCGACGAACGGAAAGGAACTTGCTCAGCGACGCGTGAAGATCGACGGGGTGCGAATAGCCCCGGTTACTGTCCGGATGACGATGATCGAAGGCCCCGCGCTAGGCTCTCATTCGAATAGCTTGGTCTGCAAATACTGATAAGCGAGCGCCGTCATGTAGGCCCGTTGCTGGTTGTTCGCCGCGCCGCCATGGCCGCCCTCGATGTTCTCATAATACAGCACATCCATGCCGGCAGCCTCCATCTTGGCCATCATTTTGCGCGCGTGTCCCGGGTGAACCCGGTCGTCGCGTGTCGACGTCGTAAACAGCACCGCGGGGTATTGGCCTTGGGGATCCAGATTCTGATACGGCGAGAAAGTCTTGATGAAGTCCCACTCGCCGACCACGTCGGGGTCACCATACTCGGCCACCCAGCTAGCGCCGGCCAGCAGCAGGTGATAACGCTTCATGTCGAGCAGCGGGACCTGGCAGACGGCGGCTGAGAAGAGTTCGGGATAGAGCGTAACCATGTTGCCGACGAGCAACCCACCGTTCGATCCGCCTTGAACCCCCAAGCGTTTCACGGAAGTGACGCGGCGATCGATGAGGTCTTGCGCGACGGCGGCGAAATCCTCATACGCCCGCAACCGATTGGCGCGCAGCGCTGCTTGGTGCCAGCGTGGGCCATACTCCCCCCCGCCGCGAATGTTAGCGACGACGTATACCCCACCCGCCTCCAACCAGCCGCGCCCAACCGTGGGGCTGTAGCCTGGCGTTAACGAAATTTCGAAACCGCCATAACCATAGAGCAACGTCGGGTTGTTCGAATCGAACTTCAACGCTTCCGACGCGACCATGAAGTAGGGAATTTTGGTCCCGTCCCGGCTCGTGGCGAAGTGCTGGGTGACCCGCAGCCCCTCCGTGTTGAATTGATCGGGCAACCGCTTGAGCACCTCGGGGGCCTCGCCGACCACGCCCCAGGACAGGGTCGTGGGGGTCAAATAGCCGCTCGTCGTCATGAAGTACTCGTTCGACTCGTCGGCGTCGACCGCCGATACGCTGATCGTGCCCAATTCCGGCGCGCCGAAGAGCGGTTCGCGGCGCCAGCCAGCCCCGTCGCGGGTCAAAACCTCGATCCGATTCTTGACGTTATCGAGGATGTTGATCAGCAGGTGATCTCGGGTCAGCGTGTAGCCGGCCAGCGAGGTCGTTTCGGTCGGCTCGAAGGCGACGTCGAATTGACGCTGGCCCGCTAGAAAATCGTCGAACCGAGTCAGCAACAACGAACCGGCGGCGTAGTCGCGGCCACCCACGCTCCAGGGCTCGCGCAGTTCCAACAACAGATACTCGTGAAAGACACTTTTGTTGGCGGAATCAGGCGCGTCGACTTTGGTCAGCCCCAGGTCTTCACCAATCAGGTAGAGCTCGTCTTTGTAAAACGCGATGGTCCGACTCAAGAAGTTCCGCTCGAACCCGGGCGAGTCGTCGTGCGAGGCCGAGATGTACATGTCCTCGGGCAGCCCCTCATAGATCGTCTGGGCTTCGCTCATCGGCAGCCCACGTTTCCAAAGCTTCGCGATCCGCGGATACCCGGACAGGGTCTTGGAACCGTCGCCGAAGTCAGTCGCGACGAATACGGTGTCGCGATCGATCCAGCCCAGCCGCCCCTTGGCCTCGGGCCGTTCGAAGCCGTTTTTGACAAAGCTGCGACTCGGGACGTCGAACTCGCGAGTCACGGTCGCGTCGGCGCCGCCGCGCGACAGGTTAATCAGCGCCCGGTCATAGTCCGGCCGCAGCATGCTGACCCCCGACCAAACCCAGTTTTCCCCCTCCGCGGCCGCCAACGCATCGAGGTCGAGCAAAATTTCCCAAGCCGGACTTTCCTTCCGATATTCCTCGGGCGTCGTGCGTCGCCACAGGCCGCGGACGTTCTTCTGATCGCGCCAAAAGTTGTAATAATGCTCGCCATGCTTGGCGACAAACGGGATCCGCTGGTCGGAATCAAGGATCTTGAGCAGGTCATCCTTGAGCCGGATAAACTCGGGCGCGGGATCAAAAATGCCTTGCGTCTTGGCGTTTCTCGCCCGCACCCAGTCCAACGCAGCCTCACCCGTGACATCTTCCAGGCCCAGGTGCGGATCTTCCGCCAGGGTGACGTCCGAAACCTTGGGTTGCGACTCGAGCTTCACAGTTTCCTCTGCCGACAAAGGTTGGATCCAACAAGCGATCAGGGAGAGCAGACTCCCCGCGACGAGCAGCCGCGGCGACCGTTGCCAGGCGAATGAAAACGGCTGCCCTACGCTCCGGATCACGCGATCGGGGGTGGCCAGGAACTGGGTGGAAGGACGCATCGTCGAGGACCCCTGGAGTTCGTCTCGGGTGAGCAAGGTGCCGCATCAACCGGCGTTGGTTGACGCACGATCCCGCCGGATTTCAACCGAATGATTCTAGCATCGTGACCATCTGCTCGTGCGTCAGTCGGCGTGGATTGTTGCCCAACCGCTGAGCGTTGACTTTCCCAGCAATCTTCGCGATCGCCTCACGGCCCACCACCCCGAGCCGGCTAGGGCGGCGCTCGCAACCGATCTCATCGAGCAAGTCGCCGATTCGCGCGCAGCCCGCGGATGCATCCTCGCAGCCCAACAGATCCAAAATGCGGGCGATTCTGCCGTGAACCTGTTCAACGCCGCGCGGGTCTTGGTTGTCGCCCGCGGTGACCCCGGCATTGTGTACCAACATCGGACCGATGGTCAGCGCGACGGCATGCCCGTGGGGAATCCCATAGTCAGAAGTAAACGCGTAGGAGATCGCGTGCGGCGCGGTGGTGCGGGTCAGATTGATCGCTCGACCCGCGCAGTGCGAAGCCCGCAGCATCGCGGCGCGGGTCGGTCCGTCTGGCCGGTTCACCGCATCCGCTAGCGATCGCCAAGCCAGCGTGATCGCTTCGGCCGCGTAGCCGATCGAACGCTCGGTGGCGCGAACACTCCACAGCGATTCGATCCCCTGGCACAAGGCATCGAGTCCCGTGTGGGCGGTGATCCGAGCGGGCAGGGCGGCGGTCAAGGACGCGTCGAGCACACAGTACTTTGGCAACAAATCAGGCGAATCGATCGAGTGCTTGTTGCCGTCGACATAGAGCACCGCAAACTGCGTCGCTTCGCTGCCGGTGCCGGCGGTCGTGGGCACGGCAATCGACGTGATCGCGGGCTGCACTGGTTGGCGACGCCCCAACACCAACTCGCGCGGCGATGCGTCCTGGGGCCCGGTCCAAGCGATCAACTTGGCCAGGTCGATCGCGGTCCCGCCACCCACGGCCAGCACGACGTCGCGGGGCTGCTCACGGAACAACTCCACGGCGGCGACCAACTGAGCTAGCTTCGGGTTCGGGTCGAAGTCTTGAAACGACGTGACGCGGTACCGCGACAAGATCGGCGCTAGCTGCCCCGCAGCGCCAGATACGACGTAAGCGATCGGATCGGCAACCAGAAACAGCGAGCGGCATCTGAGCTCCGCGAGGACGTCCGACAACTGCCCGAGTTCGTGCAGGCAGCGATCATCGGTCATCTCGCTGCCGCCGGTCATTCGCTGGCTACAATTTTCGCCAAACGGAAGATCTCGGCCACGTCGAGCAGCTTGTCGTTGGACTCGAACGCTTCCTGGATGGCGCGGCGGTGGATTTTCATTTTCAAGCCGCCCACGCCGATCGCGCCGTAGACGATTCGTCCGAGCTTTTCCGCCGCCTTGTCGGTGGCGCTGATCCCGCCAATCCCCAGCGGCGGGACGGCATTCAAATCGATCGCCACGCGAAGCGAATCCGGCGCGTATGCCAATGACTGAGCGTCGACCAAGACGACCCCCGCCGCGCCGCAGGCGATCACCGCGTCACAAGAGCGGAACAGGTCCTCGGAATCGCCGCCCCGATTGACCTGACACCCGCGGACCGACGGCCGCACCGAACTCCCTGCCAATCGTTCGTTGACTTCCTTGGCCGCCTGCATCGCCTTCTCCAGGCTCCGCGACGCCAACTTCACCTCCGCCCCTTCGATCGCGCACATTTCGGCGACGCGACGACCGACGGGACCGGTCCCGGCGAGCACCGCGACCGCGGCACCGGAGAGGGTGACGTGCTTCGCGGCCGCCACCACCGCCGCGGCCGCGGTCGTGTTGCAACCATTGGCATCGAGCATCACGGACACCCGCACCGGACCGAAGAAGCAGGCTCGGACCTGCTCAAAGACCCGCTCGGCAGCGGTAACGTCACTGCCGCCGATGAAAATCGCGGTCGATGCGAGATCCTTGCCGCCACGGGTGAACATCGCGCCATGCACGAGCGGCGTGACGTTTTCGGGCGTCACACCCGCGTACTGCAGCACATGCTCCGCCCCCGCATCGGCCGCCACGATGGCGTCGAAGGAGCTGGCGAATACGGCGTCGGTATCGAGCTGGAGCAGAACTTTGGGGGGCACGTTCGAGATCCCGGTTCAGGCCGGTGGAAGAACTAAATCAGCGATCATTCCACCGCCGCCAAGCGGGCGACGGGGCAATAGCTTCGGAGGCGAGCGAGTTTCACACCCTCAGCCGCCGCTTCCGCGGGGAAGTCGGCGATGGGCGGGGCGCTTCGTCCGAGCGCGAAAGCAACCTACCCCAACCGTCCCTTCCCACATGATGGAGAAGGGACGAAGTGGGGGAGCAGTGTTCGGTTCACGAACCCGAAACTAGAAACCCTTGAAGGGGTGCGATGCCGAATCCTTGTAAGCCAACATGTCGTTGACCGAGGGGACGCCCTTCATGGCGTTGGCGATCGCCTGCTTGGTCGCTTCGTAGTTGTATTCATAGATCTTCTGATCGTTTTCAGCGGCCGGGTGAATGAACACGCCGCAGACGACCAGCAGGTTCTCGGCTTGATCCTTGGGGATCACGCCTTCACCGACGCTGTCCGCAACCGCCTTGGCAACGGCGTACTGAGCCGGGCCGAACATTTGCATGACCGGCTTCATCGACTTCATCGTGACCTTGGTGATCATGACGGTCGCGGGCTTCACCGGCTTGTTCGGCTCCAAAACCGCCAACAGGTTGGTGTGCCCTTCGCTCTGGGTGGCCAACGCATTGGCGAAAGCGACGCCGACCGGGCTGTCCTTGCTGCCGATCATGAGGTCGATGTGAGCGATTTCGTTGCCGTCGCCAGCGAGGGCTTCACCGATGTAGAACTGCATTGTTAAGACTCTTGGGTTGGTGGGTATTCGGGGGGCCAAAACTCACGCAGATGGTAGCAAACATGCCCCCTAACGCAAGAACCCGCAGCCCAGTTCCCCGCGTCTCCCCGTCCATCCGGTGCTCGCAAACTTGAATTCATCCTCCCGCTCGAGACCTTCACCAACGACGGTGCTGCTGATCGGTGGCTCGGTTCGCGCCGCCGCCGAAGACGCGGCGACGGCCGGTTATCGCATCGTCGCGGTCGATCGCTTCGGCGATTACGACCTGCGGGCGATCGGCGCCACCTGGATTCCGCTGCGGCAGGGTGATGAATGGCTGGCCGCGGCGAAGTGCCATGCCGGCCCGATCGTCCCGACCGGCGGGTTCCTTTGGCCTGCCGGCCCGCTCGACGAACAACTCCGTCAACGGGTCGCCTACCCCCCGCCCGATCGGCTCGCCGCGAGCCGCGAACCTGACACGCTCCAGGCAATCGCGCGCCAAGCCGGGATTCGCTTCCCCGAAACCCGCCCGGTCACGCCGCGCGCGATCTCCTCGCTTCCCGATCCGGCGGCTTGGCTCGTCAAACCGGTCGCAGGCACCGGCGGCGCGGGCATTCGGTCGCTAGCGGATGGCCCGCGAAGGGGACAGGCGGGATCGCCTGGCAACGATCATTATCTGCAGCGGCGACTGCTGGGCCGCACGATCGGTGTCAGCTATTTCAGCCGCGACGGCAGTTCGCGATCGCACACGCGTCGGCTCGGCATCTACGCCGGCTTGACCCACCGCCGAAACCCCCAGCACCGCTGGCTTTACGGAGGGTCGATCGGGCCGTTCGATACCGATTGGCCGGATCGCGATGCGGCCCACGGCCCGCTCGCGGACTTGGGTCAGGCCGTCGCCGAAGCGTTCGGCTTGGTCGGCCTGTTCAACATCGATCTGATTCGCCAACCCGACGACTCGTTGTGGCTGTTGGAAATCAATCCCCGCTACTCCGCGTCAATGGAACTGCTGGTCCAGGAACCGAACAGCCGCAGCCGTTCGCTGATCGATGCACACCTCGCCGCCCACCAAGAGCGAGCGGGGACGATCGACATCGTGGAGGCCGAGCGACGGATCGGCTGGCTCAGCGGCGACACACCGCTGGTCCCTGCTGGCCACATCGCCTGCAAACGGATCGTCTACGCTCGCCGTACGCTGACGATCCCGAGCGATCCGCTCGACTGGCGCCGGCGTGCCGGTTTGTGGCCAGTCGATTCCGCTCCGCAATCGCCGCTCGCCGTTGACGGACGCTTCCAAATCACCCTCCACGACCTACCCGCGCCGACACTGTCCACTGCCTCACCAACCGGTCACGATGTGGGACCGCCAGCCGGGCCGGCGGAGGTGGTCGAAGCCGGCATGCCGCTGCTCACGATCATCGTCCGTGGTTCGGGACATATTCGAGACTGCCTGCGAATCGCCAGGCAGATCGAATCCCGTATCGCCGGCTGAGAACCGGTGCGACTGAGACGCGTGAACTAGCCGCCACGTCGGTTAGACCCCGACGGCTCAGGCGATCGTCAGCAGTTCGCTGGCCTGTCGGACGACCGCCTTGGATTTGGCCAGCCCTTCCTTGGCGACTTGCAACGCGTCCCGCTGCCAATATTCCGGATTGAACAGCTCCAACGAAAAGACGCCATTGAACCCGTTGCCGAGCAGCATCGCGATGATCTCGGGCAACGGGCAGACGCCATCGCCGGGGAACACCCGATCGGCATCCGAGATCGTTTCACGGGGCGGAGCAGCGGGGTAGTCATTCATATGAAAGACGTGCATCCGACTCGCTTCGATCATCCCCAGCCCCTCGAAGCGACTTCCGCCCTTGTAAATGTGGTAGAAGTCGGGCAACACGCAGGCCAGCGGGTGCTCGGCCGCGGTCGCGACGTAGGCCAATTCACCGAGCCGGCTGAGCGTTTTGGAAAAACCCCACAACTCCAACTGGGGGGCAATCCCGATTTCTTGACCCAAGTCCAGCAGCGCGCGATATCGCTCGGCGATCACGTCCAGCGGCGGACCGGCGGCGTTCTGCGCCCCGATCGGAGGCGCGGCCATCCGCTTGCCGCCGATCTTGACGAGCAGATCCATGTCGCGACGGGCTTCTTCCAAACCGGCGGCACGCTCCGCGGGATCATCGACGATCCACTTGGCGAACCCGATCGCGCTTTCGACGGTCAAGCCGGCGTCCTCGATCTGCTTTCGCAAATCGTCGAGCGACCCGCCTTCTTCGACATATTGGTTGAGGTCACGAATCCACGGCTCGATCCCGTCATAGCCCGCATCGCCGACCAACTTTACCTGTTCGGGGACCGAGAGCTTCTGCCCCCGGACCGTGCTGGTGTTGAGCGCGAAACGGACCGGCTCAGGGAGCGAGTCGTCGTCCGAGCCCGTCTGGTCATCCGCTTTGGCGGAGCCCGCGAGCGGACTCCCAGCCAGGCTGCCGATGGCGAGCGAAGCGCCGGCGGCAGCGATCATGTTGCGACGATGGATCATCGATTTATCCGCAGTCCGTAATCATTTGGTTTCGGTCTTCTTGACCTTGTCTTCGAACACCTTCTGGAACTTCATCACCTTGGGCCGGACGACGGCCTGACAATATCCGGCCAACGGATTGAGCCGGAAATAATCCTGATGGTATTCCTCCGCGACGTAAAACTTGGTGAGCGGTTCGAGCGTCGTGACGATCTTGCGGCGACGGAACTCGGGGCTCTCGTTCAGTTGCTTGATGTAGGCTTCCGCGATCTGCTTCTGCTCCTCGTCGTGCACGAAAATCGCGCTGCGGTACTGCGTCCCAACGTCGGCGCCCTGACGGTTCAGGGTCGTGGGGTCGTGGGTCGCGAAGAAGACCTCCAACAGGTCCTCGAACTTGGCTTTGCCCGGGTCATAGGTGATCTGCACCGCTTCGGCATGCCCGGTTAGCCCCGTACAAACCGCCTGATACGTCGGATTGGGGACTTGGCCGCCGATGTAGCCCGAGACGACGTTCTGCACCCCCTCCATCCGCTCGAACACCGCTTCGGTACACCAGAAGCAGCCTCCCGCGAGGGTGGCGACGGCGGTGGTCGGCTCGGCGGTCTCTTCGGCGGCAGCTTGGGTCACGGCGGATTGGCTCCGGGAGTTGTTTTGAGGTCGGAGCGACTGGCGGCCGACGGGTGGGGCAGCTATCGACGTCAGGCTATAAATTGCCAGCCCGGTCGACAACACGGTCGCGATCCCGCAGCCTAACCAGCGGCGGCGTGACGGGAAAGTCGAGCGATTGATGTCCATGACGTAATTCTCCGCTGCGTGTCCGTGAATTTCATGAATCCTATCTTTCAGTATAACCATGTAGTCGCTCCGGAAGAAATCGATCAACAGGAACACGTCCACAATTTGCGGTACCTGCAGTGGACCCTGTGGGCGGCTCATGCCCACAGCGCCGCCGGGGGGTGGGACTCCGCCGCCGAACTGAAACGTGGCATCGGCTGGGTCGTGCGGTCTCACGACGTCACCTACCGTGCGGCCGCCTTGGCTGGCGACGAAATCCTGATCCAAACCTGGCTCAGCGAAGCGACGCAGATTGCCGTCCGCCGCCGCTACCGCATCACGCGACCAGCGGATCGCCAAGTCTTAGCCAAAGTGGAAACCCGCTGGGTGCTCGTCGATCTCCGCGATCGCAAGGCGATTCGCCTCACCGACACGGTCCTGGACAGCCTACAAGCCCTCTCCGAGCCGCCGCCACTCCCGTGGCAGTCGCGCTGAACGAAGGGCCTCTGAAAGCCGCCGTTCCGAGCCTGACGTTCAGGGCCTGAGGCCTGGGCCTGCCGCCAAGGACTTGGGACGAAAGAAGGCCGAGGCGGAGATCGGGCCTTCGCTGATCGTCGGCCCGCTCCAACGCAGTTGCAGCGGCGCGGCCGACGGATCGATCAAGGTCGAGCGGTCGTGGACCAGTTCGATACGGATCGGGTGCTTGCCCGCGGCGAGCCGAACTTGGCCAGAACTCGGCTGGCCGGCTTCGTAACCGGCGTCGGCATCGATCACGACCGCTTCATGAATCCGCAGCAACGCCCCGCCACTGGTCGTGAGGCCCAAGGTGTAAAGCCCCTCGGCGGGGACCTCGAGATAGCCCTGAATGATCGTGGCCACTTGCGGACCGTTCCCCGTGGAACTGATCTGCGCCCGCCGAATCGCGCCCGCCGGCTGATCGGAAACGCCTCCGGCGGTCAGCTTCATGCGATGGAGCTGCGGCACCCAGGCGAAAGTGCCGACGATGCTACCCCAAGCAACTCCCGGCTCGGCGGCGACCTCGCCCAACGCCGGCATCGGAGCGTCGTCGTACGGTCGCTTCGCCGATGCATCGGGACGACGGCCGCGGAGAACCCGCTGCTTGAACTCACGCTGCAAATCGGGCATCGCGGCTGCCAAGTCATGCGTTTGACGCGGGTCGGCAACGATGTCGTAGATCTCGAAATCGTCTTCCGCTAAACCGATGTCGTAACGGACACCCACGAAGCGATCCTGGCGGACCAACTGCATCTGATTCCGCTTCCGCCCGCGGTGGGAGGGATCGAAGTCGTCAAAGCTGGGCGTTTTGCCGTTCTGAAAGTACTCGACATAGACCGTTGAGGGGGCCTGTTCGGCGGCATGCCCCGTCAGCAACGGCAACAGCGAAACGCCATCAGTCCGTGCCGGAGGCGCCACGCCAGCCGCTTCGGCAAAGGTCGGCAACCAATCCCAGAACGTGGTCGCATGATCGCCGCTGGTCGAGCCGGCGGGGATCCGTGCCGGCCAACGGGCCAACGCCCCGACATGCACGCCCCCTTCCCACAGATCCCGTTTGATCCCGTCGTAGGGCCCGTAACCTTGGAAGAAGGTCGGCTCGTAGGCTTCGTCCAAATAGGATTCGACACTCGGTCCGTTGTCGGTCGTGAACACGATCAGCGTGTTCTGATCGATCGACAGATCTCGCAATAACTGCAATAGGTCGGCGATCCCGTCGTCGATCCGCCGCACGACGGTGGCGTAACGTTTCTGCACGTCCGGCCAAGCCACTTCGGCGGTCGCCGCGTCAGCGTCATGGTCCCAAGTCGCGTCGGCATATTCGGGGTGGTAATACGAGTCGGGCATGCCGCTGGCCGTATTGATCATCCGCCCCGGCTCTCCCGTCCATTGCAACCCGCCGCTGCTGCCCCCACCGTCGGGATAAGCTTGCGTGGGCAGCGACAGCACCGCGTGCGGCGTGTCGTAGGCGAGGTAGATAAAAAACGGTTGGTCGGGCGACTGACCGACATGCGTCGTGATCGCATGCTTGGTCCGCGCCGTGAACAAGTCGGTGGTGTAACACTTGTCGAGTTGCTGAGAAACTTCGCTGCGGTTTTCCCAGACCTCCTTCTTGCCGCGATGGACGCCTTCCTTGGGGTAATGCTCGTGCCCATCGCGATGCCGGATGTAGCCGAAGAAATCGTCGAAGCCGCGCAGGTTCGGATGCGCCGGCCAGTTCGGCGATTCGATCGCTTCCGTCTCCTGCCCGCCTTGTAGGCCATACTTCCCGATCGCGATCGTGCGATAACCGGCCTGCTTCAGGACGCTGGGGAGCGTGTGATTGTTTTCCAACGCCTTGTCGAATTGGTTGTCGCGGACGTTGGCATGCCCCTGATGCACCCCCAACAGCAGCGACGCTCGCGACGGCGCGCAGACCGGCGCCGGACAATAGTGATGCGGCAGTCGCATCCCTTCGGCGGCCAATCGGTCCAAGGCTGGCGTGCGATGCCAGGGCCGCGAACGGTCCGCCGCCTGGGCCCGCAGATTTTGATGAAATGCCCCCACGTCACCGTAGCCCAAGTCGTCGACCAAGATGAACAGGATGTTGGGACGGGAGGCTTCGGCGGCCCAGCCCGACGCCCCAGCCGCCAACCACGGCAAGCCGAGAATTAGCCATAGTACCATGCGATGCACGTGTTGCCCCTGCCTGTTTCGCGAACGGGGGCGAGGTCTCAGGTCGATAGACAGCATGACAAGTCGCGGTGGGCTAGCGGAGCGGATAAGTCGGTCTCCTGTCGATGATAACGGCCGCGCCGCCCCAAGGCAGCGCCTCGCTCGCCCGGACGACCTGGCGCGGCCCGTCATCGGCTGGGAAAGCCCGTCATGGGCCGGGAAGGCCAAACGCTATCATGCCGCGGTGGCTCGACGCCTTTGCACGCTGGGCAAACGCCAGCTTCCCTGGGACCAGCCCCCCTGGGAAACGTGGCTTCGAAACGGAGGTGCGGTCAATCGAAGGGATTCACGAACGCGGCGCTCGCCAGTTAGGATGCCATACGCGGCGGATCGGCTGCCGAGACCATCGCGATTCCCCATCCTGTAGTCTGCCCCATGCCCGCTCCGCTGCCGCTCATCGCTCGAGTTTTTGGCCCAATCCTCGCGCTCGCCGCCACCAGCCTCTTCGCCCAAGGGCCAGCCCGCACGGGCACGACCAGCTTCGAGCCCGCGATCGAAATTTCGCTCGGGACCGAGCCGCCCGATTTCGGTCAGCATGCGGTCACCCGACTTGTGGACTGGGACCGTGATGGGCAGGACGACCTGTTGATCGGGGCGGGGGATGGCCGGATCTGGCTGGCCCGCAATCATGGTCAGCTGCGGTTCGCCAAGCCCGAGCCGGTGATGCTGAACGGATTGCCGCTCCGCTTGGGGAATCAACTCACGACCGCCTGTTACGTCGATCTGAATGGCGATCAACTCAACGATTTGCTGGTCGCGCACTCGGACAATGAGCTCTCGCTACTCTTAAATCTCGGTACCGCCACCGAGCCAATCTTCGCGCCCCCGATTCCGCTGCTCGCCACCGATGGGACGGAGTTGCGGTTGCCCGAAGGATGCGGCGGGCGGATCGATGCCGGCGATTGGGATGGTGATGGCGATATCGATCTCGTGGCCGGCGCCTTTTCCGGACCCATCCGCTGTTATCCGAATCGCGGGACCGCCCAATCACCGCGGTTCTCCGAAGCCACCGCGCTCCGCGTGGGGCTGACCGAGTCGCAGTACTCCTACAACGTGCATCCGACCCTCTTCGACATCAATCAGGATGGCGTTTGCGACGTCGCCTACGGGATGAATTGGGGGACCATATCGATGCTGCTCGCCACCCAGTCGACCGACACCTCAGCCCGCATGGCAGCGGCGACCCCTCAATTGGTGACCCAGCTCTCACCGAGTTGGCCCGATGGCAAGTCGATCGATCTTCGCGCGATCGCCGGCGACGACGCGACGCCGACCTTCGGCGATCTCGACCAGGACGGCACGCTCGACATCGTCTCCGGCGGACGCAACGGAAAACTCTTTTGGCTTCGCGGTATTCCGCCAACCCGATCGCTCGACCGCCTGACCACAATCATGCGTGAGCACACGGCCGATTTGGGCGCCGCGCTGCGACGCAGCGACGACTTGCGCGACGAAT
>DITY01000046.1:7572-21094 GCA_002422955.1 Planctomycetaceae bacterium UBA6172 | reverse complement strand
TCTCGCGAACCGTTTCGATCACGTTTCGACTGTGCCCGTGAGCCGAATCGACCACCAGGACGTCAACGCCCTGGCGGATCAAGCTCTCGGCACGCTCGAAATCGTGTACCCCAATCGCCGCACCGGCTCGCAACCTGCCGAGCGCGTCTTTGCATGCATTGGGAAACCGCTTCATCATGTCGATGTCGCGGATCGTAATCAGTCCCGTCAGTTTTCTATTTTCGTCCACCAGCAAAAGTTTCTCGACCCTTTTTGCCGTTAAAATCTTCTCAGCTTGCTCAAGCGTTACATTCCCTACAGCCGTAACCAGGTTTTCCCGGGTCATTACGGCGCTGATCGGCAATTCGGGATCTTCCAAAAATCTCAAATCGCGGCGGGTCAGAATCCCGGCCAGCGTCCGGTCGTGCTCCACGATCGGGATGCCGGAGACATTCGCCTGGTCCATCAGTTCGGCGGCTCGACCCACCCGTTCGTTGGGGTTCAGCGTCACCGGATCGATGATGATCCCGTTGGCCGAGCGTTTGACCTTGAGGACTTCCTCGGTCTGTTCTTGCGACGACAGGTTCTTGTGAATGATCCCGAGGCCCCCCTCCTTGGCCAGTGCGATCGCCATCGCCGCTTCGGTGACCGTATCCATCGGGGAGCTGAGCAGCGGGATCCGCAGTCGGATGCGGCGGGTCAATCGCGTGCTGACATCAACCTCGCTCGGCACGCACTCGCTGTACCTGGGCAGCAGCAACACGTCGTCAAAGGTGACGCCGGTGAGAACGATCTTCTGTTCCAAGATCTCGCCGCGGTAGATCCGATCTGACCCGCGGGGCGAAAACGACTCGGCGGACATAGCCTATCCGGTAGGGTATAGAAACTCGCAAGCTAGCATTTAGGATGATAGGGCCGTGGTGCGAATCGCGTGAAGGGGGCGTTGTCGTTCGCCCGCGGGTTCTCACGTCATTCGCCCCTGCTCGACGGCCAAGATCCAATATCCCCGAGTCGCTGCTCGGAGACCACCCTGGAGACCATCCCATGTTGATTCGCTCGCCGTTTTGTCCCGTCGCCGCCTCTCCTATCGCCGCCTCTCCCGTCGCCGCCCGTCGCCTGCTGATCACCGCGGTCCTGCTGGCTGGTCTGGTCGGTGCCGCGGCTTCCTCCAGCGCCAGCGAGCCGTACCGCGGGACATCCGTCGGCTCGGATGCCAGCGGCGTGTGGCGGGGGAGTTGGCACAGTTCGCCGACCGGCCATCGCGGGCCGCTGAACGCCAAGATTCGCCAGGTCAGCCCCGACCGCTACGAAGCGTTGTTCTATGGGCGGTTCTTCGTCGTGATCCCCTTCGCCTACCGCGCGACGCTCGACCGCGTCCCCGGCACGGCCGACCTGTATCACTCATCGAAGCGGATGCCGATCGTCGGCAACTACCAGACGACGGCCCGGATTTCGGGAGGAAACTTTCAGGCCAACTTCCAGAGCGGCAAGGATTCCGGCGTGTTCCAGATGTCGCGACGCCGCTAGCGAGCTCGCCTGTCGTCTCGGCCCCGTCAGCGGAGCCCGCGGCCGATGGCTGATCGGCGCCAATCCGCTACCGGATCAGAAGCCGTCTTCGAGGCGGAAGACGTTGACGCCCAACGGCGGCAAGTCGATTTGGATGCTGTCGTGACGGCCGTGGTGCGGTTGCCCGGTCGTTCGCCGGCCGGGGTAATTGCCGACGTTCGAGCCGCCATAGGTCCTGCTGTCGCTGTTGAACAGTTCCTTCCAGTAGCCGCTGAACGGGACGCCGACGCGGTGCCCGTGCCGCACGACCGGGGTGAAGTTGCAGCAGACCAGCAGCGGCGCGGCATTGGGAGCTTTGCGGACGTAGGCCAGCACGCTGTCTTGGGCGGTTTGGCAATCGATCCACTCGAAGCCGTTCCCCGAATAATCTTCGGCGTGCAGGGCCGGGTGTTCGACGACGAGCTTGTTGAGGTCCGCGACCAGGTTTTGAATCCCGCGGTGGGTCTCGAAATCGAGCAATTCCCACTGCGGGCCGACATCGTGGTGCCACTCGTTCCACATCCCCAGCTCGCCCCCCATGAACAGCAATTTCTTGCCGGGGTGGGTCCACATGTAGGAATAGAGCAGCCGCAGGTTGGCGAATTTCTGCCACAGGTCGCCCGGCATCTGAGCGAGCAGCGCCCCCTTGCCATGCACGACTTCGTCATGCGACAGCGGCAGGACGAAGTTTTCGGTGAACGCGTAGATCAGGCTGAAGGTCAATTCGCCATGATGGAACTGGCGATGGACCGGCTCGTGCCGCATGTACCGCAGCGTGTCATTCATCCAGCCCATGTTCCACTTGAACGTGAAACCCAAGCCACCGTCATAGACCGGTCGCGAGACCCCGGGCCAAGCCGTCGATTCCTCGGCCACGGTGACCGCGCCGGGGAATTTTTCGTGGACGACCGTGTTGAACTCGCGGAGAAACTCCATCGCCTCGAGGTTTTCTCGGCCGCCGAACTGATTCGGCACCCACTGCCCATGCTCGCGGCTGTAGTCGAGATACAGCATCGACGCGACCGCATCGACCCGCAGCCCATCGATGTGATACTTGTCGAGCCAGAACAGCGCGTTGGCGATCAGGAAATTGCGGACTTCGTTGCGTCCGTAATTGAAAATCAAAGTCCCCCAGTCGGGATGTTCACCCTTCCGCGGGTCCTCGTGCTCGTACAGCGCCGAGCCGTCGAAGCGTCGCAACCCGTGAGCGTCCTTGGGGAAGTGGGCCGGCACCCAATCGATCAGCACCCCGATCCCTCGCTGGTGCAGGTAATCGACGAAGTACATGAAGTCTTCGGGCGAGCCATGGCGGCTGGTCACGGCGAAATAGCCGACCGTCTGATAGCCCCACGATCCGGTGTAGGGGTGCTCGCTGACCGGCATCAGCTCGACGTGGGTGAAGTGCATGCGATGGCAATAATCGGCCAAGCGGTGCGCCAGGTCGCGATAGTCGAGCCAGCCATGGACACGGCCAGGCCCCTTCTGCCAGCTGCCCAAGTGGACCTCGTAGACATTCATCGGCGCTTGCAGCGGATTGGTTTCCGCCCGCCGTACCATCCACTCGGAATCGCTCCAACTGTGCGTGCTCAGGTCGGTGATGATCGAAGCGGTGAGCGGTGGAAGTTCGGCGGCAAAACCCAGCGGGTCACACTTGTCGATCCATCCGCCATCCTTGCTCAGCACGCGGAACTTGTACTTCTGGCCGACCCGGGCTTCGGGGACGAAGAGTTCCCAGATACCCAGGTGCGCGTGGACCCGCGCGGCGTGCTGGCGTCCGTCCCAGCCGTTGAAGTCGCCGACGACCTGAACGGCGCGGGCATTGGGGGCCCAGACGGCGAAATTGATCCCCGACCGGTCGTCGATCGCGCGGGGATGCGCCCCCAGTCGCTGGTACAATTCCAAATGCCGACCTTCACCGATCAGGTAACGATCGAAGTCGGTCAGGATCGAGGGGGCCGCGTAAGGATCTTGAATCAAGGTGGTTTTACCGCTGGTGTCGGAAATCTCGATATTGTAAGCCGAGGAGCCGCGTCCCGCGCCCGTCAGCCCCGATTCGCCCGTCAGGCCCGTTCTGTCCGAGGCCCCCGGTTCGCCCGTCATCGACCGCAACCGTCCGTGTCCATCGAATTGCCAGCCGGCCAACGGCACCAGCCCTTCGAAAAATCCGGCCGGATGGACCTTCCGCATCGGCAGCCGCAGGCCCCGGCCCCGATCGACGACCCACGCCGCTTTGGCGTGCGGTTGGTAGCTGCGGATCGACACGGCTCGCTCGCCACGATAATCGACCGGGTGAGGACCCAACAACTCCGAGGGGTTCGTGTGCGTTCCCTCAATCAGGCTTCCGATACTCGAGAGCGATAACTGGCTGTGCATGACAGGTTGGACTGGGATTGAGTGATCAAGGGATGGGTTGAATTCGCCGTGTCGGCCGCGGAGATGGTTCGCCGGGACGACGTTGCCGTGCGCGGGGGCTCAGCCGAGCGCGAGATCTTCGGCGCGATATCGCCCGCGGCGGGGAGGACGCGCCAGAACGTTCGCTTCGTCGCCCGCTAACCAGCGACGCAAGCGGTCGGAGGGATGATTGCCGCCCCCCGCCGCGCCGGATCGCATGCCGGTATCGCGGAGGCTGTGTGCGGGATCGAAGCGGAGCTCGTCCGCGTCGGCTGACGGGGACATCCAGCCGAGACCAGCGGAATGTTCGCCTCCCCAAGCGCTTCGCGCCGCGCCCGCGTCACTCGGGCTGCCGCCAAAACCCGACGGCCCCGCAACGTTGGAACCGCCCGAAACGCCTGTCGCGGCCGCGCCGAGGCTCGAGACGCGGGTGGTCTGCACCAGCGACGCGGTGACTTCATGAATCGCCAGGGTGCGGTCGATCCGCCGCCACAAGTCGGCGTTTTGGACCGCGATCTTACGGCCGTAATGGTCCCAGACAAAATCGTTCTCGCGCCACCGCGGCAATGCGGAATCGAGCGAGCGGATCAGGTAGCGATTGTTGCTGATCAAGGAGACGATCGAGCGACCGTCGACCGCCTCCAAACCCCGCACCGCCGCCAACAGCGATAACCGATTCAAGTCTCCCTCTTCGGTATCCTCCGCTTCCACCAAGGATTCGCCAGCGAGCGTTTCCAAGTTGAAGCACCAGATTCCTTCCGTGAGGCTCAGACTCTTTGCGTGACAGACCAGCAAATAACGCGATAACGCCTGACGCGGGCCAAGCGTCGGGTGACCGGGCATGCGATCCTCATCCACGCGGGATGGGAACGGCGATGGCAGGGCGGCGGTGGTAAATGCGGCAGTCGGGAACATGGGCAACTCCGATAGAGCGGGCACTTGGATTGAATTCATCCCAATGGCCATTCCCTGACCAACCAGACGACGGATCCCCGTCGCCCAAGACTGGTATTCGACAAAGTCGCCGCAAAGGATCGCATCTTTCCCAGAGTAATCATTTTCCCCAAGCAGTAGACTCACGCATTTTCCGCACAAACGCCAGATCCGGAATTCGCCAAGTTCCAGCGATGGACGGGCGAGGCATCAATCCCCCCCGAACGCGGCGGCGTCTTGGCTGGAGCGCCGAGTTTCTTCCACTCCTCCTGGTTTTCGCCAGGCCCGCGTGGCGGTTTACGCCATTTCGCAGCGGTCGAGGGCAAATTGGATCGGACTTACCCTACTCCGTCGCAGTCCCCCGTTAAGATGTTGCTGGAAACGGAGTAAGCTCTGGATCGGCGGCCCCTGTGGATTCAGGATTTGAGGGTAGCGGGTTGGGTTGTCCATGATCACATCGCGAATGGCTTGTCTGTTTGGGACATTGCTCCTAGCGGGCGAATTGCGGGCCGAGATCGTCAACGGCGGCTTCGAGTCGGGTGCGTTCGCGCCATGGCTTACCCTCGGCAACACGTCCGTCGAGGGAGGGCTCGCCACACCCCCTTCCGAGGGTGTATTCCAAGCGCTGATGACCGCCGATTTAGGCGCCACCGCGGGAGATATCGAGCTATTCCTTGACCTGCTCCCGGGGTCACTGGGAGATTTGCTCCCTCCCAATGCATTTCCGATCGGCACCGGCTCGGCGATTTATCTCGACATCATCGCGAATGCCGGTGATGTGCTGAGTTTCGACTGGAACTTCCTGACCAACGAAGCCGTCACGCCCAACGCATTGGTTAACGACTTTTCGTTTTGGAGCCTGTCGAACGAGCAGGGGGCCGTGGTGCTCGCCACCCCCTTTTCAACCGGATTCCTCTCATCACCGACGGTTTTCAGCTTTGAAACCGGCTATTCGACTTCCAGCTACACGATCCTGAATGACGGCACCTACCGGCTGGGCTTCGGCGTGATGAACTCCGGCGACGATGGCGGCGATTCCGGATTGCTGATCGACAACGTCACGCTGGCTGCCGCGATCCCGGAACCGGCTTCGGTGACGCTGGTCTCCGTTTCCCTCGTGCTATCCGCCGTCGGCTTGCGGCGCCGCTGGCACGCCAAGCGGAAACCTCGCACGGCCTGAGGCAAGCCCGCCGCAATTCCCGTCCATCGCGCCGTCGGCGATGAAGTTGACGTTGGCGATGAAGTTGACGTTGGCGATGAAGTTGACGTTGGCGATGAAGTTGACGTTGGCGATGTCGACGCGATCGGCTAGGGGTCGACCAACATGGGTGCCCAGAGCCCCGGATTCAGTG
This sequence comes from Planctomycetaceae bacterium UBA6172, assembly GCA_002422955.1. Lineage (GTDB taxonomy): Bacteria > Planctomycetota > Planctomycetia > Pirellulales > Pirellulaceae > UBA6163. The sequence continues at coordinate 14,894 of DITY01000046.1, read as the reverse complement.
CCGGCGTTTCCCCCGAGGCGGGAAAGGTCGTCGGGATGGCCGCTCGAAGTTGCGCGGACAATTCCTCCACAACGCTGGCGAGTTGCGGATTCTCCGCCAAGTTGGTGAGTTCCCGTGGGTCGGCGTCGTGGTCGTACAGTTCGCGGCCACGGCTGCCCGCATCCCATTCCGTGTATCGCCAACGGGGCGTTCGCAGGCTGTAGCCGAAGAAGCGACGCCCGTCACTGGCCGCGTCGCGCGAAACCGTCGCGCGGGCGTTGCCACCGCCTCGCGTGACCTGCGTCAACGCCCAACCGCGTCCGGGTTGCGAAGGATCGCGGAGCATCGGCACCAAGCTTTGCCCTTGCAGATCAACCGTCGGTTTGACCCCGCACAATTCGGCGAGCGTGGGGTAGAGATCGAGCTGCGAAACCGGGGCGTTGGCGACGCTGCCGGGTTGCGTGACGCCGGGGGCGACGATCAACATCGGCACCCGCGAGCTTTCCTCGAACAGGCTCATCTTTTGCCACAAGCCATGTTCGCCCATGTGGTAACCATGGTCGCTGGTGAAGACGATGACCGTGTTATCGGCGAGCCCCAAGCGATCGAGCGTGTCGACGACCTGGCCGACCTGCGTGTCCATGAAGCTGATGCTGGCGTAATACGCTTGCAACACTTCGCGACGCAGCGGATCGGTCAGTTGGTCTTGTTCCTTCTTGTAACTGCCCAGCGCGGCGGCGGGCAAATCCGCCTGATCTTCCGCGATCCCGCCGACCACCGGCATTTGATCCTGGGGGTAATACCCGAAATAGGGATCTTTGGGAGCGACGTAGGGGGTGTGAGGCCGAAAGAAGCCGACCGCCAAAAAGAACGGCCGATCGCGCCGCGCGGCGCAGCGTTCCAACACCCACTGCGCGTCGGCGGCCATCAGCGCGTCGGTGTGAAACCGGTCCGACTTGGGCGAAGCGTACCAACTGAGCGTGCCGCCAAATTGGCCGGGGGTCAACGTCTTGATCTGGGGCTCTTCCTCCAACCGATCGACGCCGGCGGGGTTCAGTTCCAACTCCCACGAGGCCGGGTCGTCGTGCCCGTTGGTGCCGACCGACTTGGGGACGTTGTAGTGATACAGCTTGCCGATCCTGGCCGCGAAATAGCCCGCTTGACGGAAGGCTTGCGGGAGACTGACGTGAGTCGGGATGGTCTGGCGAAAAATCTGCGCGTTGGACAAGATCCCTGAACTGTTGGGATAGAGCCCCGTGAGCATCGAATTGCGACTGGGGCCGCAGAGCGGAAAGGTGCAATAGGACCGGTCGAACCGAACGCCACGGGCCGCCAACCGGTCGATGTTGGGGGTTTTCGCCCGCGGGTCACCGTAACAGCCGAGGAAGTTGTTCAGGTCATCCGAGATGATGAACAGGACGTTTCGCCGGGATGAAGCGGACTCCTCGGCCGCGGCAGCCGCGCCACCACCTAACAACGTTGCGACGAGCAGAGTGATAGCTAGGCAGGTTTGCCAAATCGGTCGCACCACGGAACGCCACATGTTTCGAACTCCGTCGCCAAGGAANNTGGCCGCGGCCAATCGCGTCAGTCGCCATGCGTGACAGCCGAGCGGACTGTGGCTCAGCCCGCCAAAATTTCCCGCACCGGGGCCGCCGGCTCGACACCGGTCAGCCGTTGATCCAGGCCCTGCGACGGGAACGTGAACCGCTGGTGATCGATCCCCAAGCAGTGCAGGACGGTCGCGTTCAGATCGTTGACGTTGACCGGTCGGTCGATGACGTTGTAGCTGAAATCGTCCGTTTCGCCGACGATCGTTCCGCCCTTGATCCCGCCGCCGGCGAGCCACATCGGGAAGCAGCGGGGATGGTGGTCGCGACCGTAATTTTCGCGGGTCAGACCGCCTTGGCAATAAACGGTTCGGCCGAATTCACCGCCCCAAACCACCAGCGTCGAATCGAGCAACCCGCGCTGCTTCAAGTCTTGGATCAAAGCCGCCGCGGGCTGATCGACGTCACGGCACTGCAGCGGTAGATCGCCGGCGATATTGCCGTGTTGATCCCAGCCGCGGTGCAGCAATTGCACGACTCGCACCCCGCGCTCGACCAGCCGCCGTGCTAGCAAGGTGCTGGCGGCGAAGGTCCCGGGCGTGTTGACGTCGGGACCATACATCTTCAACGTCTCTTCCGATTCGTCCGACCAATCGGTCAATTCGGGGACGCTGGTCTGCATCCGGAAGGCCATTTCATACTGGCTGATCCGGGCCTGAATCTCGGGGTCACCCAACTGCGTGAAGCGGTGTTGGTTGAGCTCGGCCAACGCATCGAGCATCGCGCGACGGTCCGCGCGGGAGACGCCGGGCGGATCGGGCAAATAGAGCACCGGATCGCCGCTACTTCGCAGCGCCACCCCGTTGTACTGCGTCGGCAGGAAGCCGGAGCTCCACATCCGCGTGAATAACGCTTGAGCCGCGGCCTTGGAGGACCAGGTCGGCGTCAACGCCACGAAGGCGGGCAAATCGTTGCTCTCACAGCCCAGCCCGTACGCCAACCAGCTCCCCAAGCTCGGTTTGCCGGGCACTTCGCTGCCGGTCATCACGAACGTGCAGGCCGGATCATGGTTGATCGCGTTGGTGTGGACCGACTTGACCAAGGCGATGTCATCGACCCGCTCGGCCGTATGGGGCAACAGCTCGCTGACCCAGCGACCACACTGGCCGTGTTGGCTGAACTTGAACTTGCTCGGCGCGACGGGAAACCGCGCCTGGCCGCTGGTCATCGTCGTGATCCGCTGGCCTTGCCGGATCGAGTCGGGTAGGTCGGTGTCGAAGAGATCGGCCAGGCCGGGTTTGTGATCCCAGGTGTCGATCTGGGACGGGCCGCCGTTCATGTGCAGGTAAATCACCGACTTGGCCTTCGGGGCGAAGTGCGGCAGCCCCGGGAGCGGCGGGTTCATTCGCGGCGCTGACGGCACGTCGGCTTGAGCGGTTCGTCCGCCGCCGGCCTGAGCGGCCAGCGCCGCCATCGCGACCGCGCCCAGGCGCAGGCCCGAGCCGGCAAAGAATTGGCGACGCGACAGCAGCAGATCGAGTTCGAGTCGTGGGTCCATGAGTCAGTCTCCGATCAGTTTCGCGTAATCGCTTCGTCGAGGTTGAGTATGAGGTTGGCGATCAGCGTGTAGGCCGCCAAGTCGACCGGTTCGACCACCGCCGCCGGCTCGCTTTGTCCGAGTCGAATCAGTGCGTCGGCGGCGGCCGGATCCGCTTGATAGCGGGCGCGGAATTGCTCCTGCAACGCCACCAGCTGCGCCCGTTCGGTCAGGTCCGGGTAACGCGCGAGCACCTGGCGGAACATCCGATCGATCCGCTCTCCCGGGGCCCCCGTCACGTCGCGCAGCGTCCGCTCCGCTAGCACCCGCGCCGCTTCGACGTGCGTGGGATCGTTCAACAGTTGCAGCGACTGCAGCGGCGTGTTGCCGCGGTCTCGGCGACTGCAGAACTGCTCGCGGTTGGGCGAATCGAAATTGCTCATGAAGGGCGGCGGCGCGGTCCGCTTGATGAACCCATACAGACTGCGGCGGTAGATCGTGTCGCCCGAATCCCGCAGGTAATAACGCGTGTTGCTGTTGGCATAGCCGACCGGCTCCCAGATGTTCGGCGGCTGGTAGCTGAGGAACCCCGGACCGCCGAGCTGGCGATTCAGCAGTCCGCTGGCGGCCAGCGACAGGTCGCGAATCTGCTCCGCTTCCAAACGGATCCGTGGCCCGCGGGCGAGCAGCCGATTGTCGGGATCGCGGGCGAGCGCATCCGGCTCGGAGCGGCTCGATTGCTTGAACGCCTCCGAAGTGACCAGCTGCTTCATCAATCGCTTGACGTCCCAACCCGAGGCGACGAAGTCGGCCGCCAGCCAATCGAGCAGTTCGGGATGGCTGGGGAGCGCCCCCTGGGTGCCCAAGTCGGCTGTGGTCTCGACAATGCCGGTGCCGAAAACCTGCTGCCAAAACCGGTTGACCGTCACCCGCGCGGTCAGCGGGTGATCGTCGCGGACCAGCCAATAGGCCAAGTCGAGGCGATTGGCACGGTTGCGGTCGGTCGGCAACACGAGTGTCGGCAACGAGTCGGGGGTCCTCGGTTCGACCGCATCGGTCGGCGCGTCGTATTGCCCCCGCGCCATCACGTGAGCCTGGCGGGGCTGGGGCAATTCGCCATAAACCAAAGTCCCCGGAATCGAATCGCCGAGCGTTTGTAGCTCGGTCGAAGTTCGCAGCCAGTCGGCGCGGAGCCGTGCGATTTCGGGAGGCACTTCCCGCGCGACGTGCGTCAGGAACGCGGCGCGGATCTGGGCGACCATCGCGTCATCCCAAGGGTGCGCCGGAGGATTCGCGGGCGCGGGGACCGCTGGCTCGCTGGCAGGGGCTGCAGGCGGCTCGTCAGCAGGTTTGGCGGGCTCGACCGGAGCGGGCGGGGCTGGCTTTTCCGGGGGCGTCTTCAGCGCCGCCGCGACGGGGCCGGGGATGCCGGGGATGTCCTTTCCTTTGGCGTGATTGGCCCACGCCAACCAGTCGGCTCGCGGGTCGTTGACGGCGGGGGCCGAGCCACGGACGCCCAGTCCATCCCACATCACCACGCCCCCGAACTGGGCGAGAACGAAGGAGTCGACCGTCACGCCCGGTTCCAAATGGAGCTGTTCGGCGGGGATGGTGACCCGCGCCCAGCGTCCCGCCGCCGGAAGGTCACCGACGCGGACGTTGTTGGCGTCGTCAAAGTTGCCGCGGCCCAGCGTCGCCGTTTCGCCCCAGGCGTACCGCCGTTTGCCGGCGGAGGTGTTCAGTTCCAGCAGCACGGCCTTGGGCGGATGCAGCGTATCGACATGCAACCAGACCTCAACCGTCGCCGCCTGCGGGATCACGCGTGGCACCAAGCCGCCGCTGATGGTCTGTTCGTGGAAGTCACCATACGACATCCGCAGGGCCCGTTGCCCGAGGGGAGGGTTGATGGCGTCGCCGAACACCCATTGCTCGGCGTTCCGCGAGGTGTTGTTTTGGCTCGACCCGAGCGGCCGCAGGTCATCCAGCCACACGTCCCAGACAGGCTGTTCATGGGCTTCCGTGTTGAGGCGGCCTACCGCTGCGGCGGCCGCTTCGTTCAGCCCTTTTTCGGTCGCCGCGATCAACGCGCGGAGGCTTTCTTGCCGCGCCGCTTGCTCGGGCGTGGCGAGCTTCAAGAACGGCGGGGTGTCGTCGCGGTTGCCGTCCATCGCCGGATCGGCAGCGCTGTAGAAGAACGCATAGAAGGAGTAAAAATCCTTCATCGTGATCGGGTCGTACTTGTGGTCGTGACAAACGGCGCAGCCGCCCGTCAGCCCCAACCAGGCCTGCATCGTCGTGCTCGCCCGGTCGACGGCGTAGCGATACAGGAACTCCTCGTTGATCGCCCCCCCTTCGCTGGTCGTCACGTTGCAGCGATTGAAACCGGTGGCGACCAACTGGGACTGGGTCGGCTCGGGCAGCAAGTCGCCGGCCAACTGATCGATCGTGAAGTCACGGAACGACTGGTTGCGATTGAAAGAACTGACCACCCAGTCGCGATAGGGCCAGATCTGGCGAATATTGTCGAGGTGCAGCCCGTGCGTGTCGCCGTACCGCGCCACATCCAACCAATGCCGAGCCATCTCCTCGCCATAGTGCTGCGACTCGAGGAACCGATCGACCATCTTTTCGTAGGCGTCGGGGGAGGTATCCGCCAGAAACGCGTCGATCTGGTCGAGCGTTGGCGGCAATCCGGTCAGCGTGAAGGCGACCCGTCGGATCAACACTTCGCGTTGGTCGCTCGGCTGAGGCCGCAGCCCACCACGCAGCATTTCGCTGAGCAGGAACCGATCGACCGGCGATTGCCAGTCCGCGCTGGGCGCGCCCGCCGCGGGGGCCAATTCGGCCGCAATCTCTGGCGGTTCGGCGCGGCGGACCGGTTCGAAGGACCAGTGCCCTTCGTATTTCGCCCCCTGGCGAATCCACAGGCCGATCAATTCCTTCTGTTCCGCGGTCAGTTGATGCTGTTCGTCCGGCGGCGGCATGACCTCTTCGGGATCGGTCGAGTTGATCCGTTGCCAGACGACGTTCTCGGACAGTTCGGTCGAGGCGAGCCGTTCCGCGGCGGCATCGGCCTTGTCCAAGCGAAGGTCGGCGTGCCGCGTCGCCTCGTCGGCCCCATGGCAGCGGAAGCAGGTGGCGCTGAGCAGCGGCCGGATATCTCGGTTGAAACTCAGTTCCCGCTGCTCCGTTGGCACGTCGGCCACGGCGACGCTGGGCGTCTCCTCGGCAGCCTGGGCAGTCGCCAGGGAACGGCTGGACGCCGCGGCGACGATCACGAGGGTGACCAACCAGCGGAACCCGGCGGCGTGACGTGGGTCGCGCCAACGAGTCGGGCGGGACCTACGGGAGGGAAAGGAGAGGCAGGCGTAAGGACGCATCGGGCACCCGGGGCCATGAGGCGGGGGAAAATTTCGCTCCCCCATTGTATCACGGCCGTCGATTCGCGTGGCAAATGATCCGGTGATCAACCGCCGCCAATTACCCTTCCCAGGGGCTGAATTCGGCAAACACCGGCAGGTGTGGGCTGACCCGCTTCGCATGCTCGATGCTGAGGTTGTGCAGTCGCAAGAAATCCGTGACGCCACCGCGCATCAGCGATTCGGTCGTGTTGCGGCGGTCGATGATCAGATTGCTGGTCTGGTGCCGGCCGTCGACGTCCGTCGCGCGGTCGCGGTTGGCGATCCAGTGCTTGCGGTCACCGACGGTTCCCGCCAAGTAGGCGTGATCGGCTTGGAACAGGCCGGCCACGATCACATCGTCCTCGCCGCGACCGTCACCCTGAACGGCGGCGATCAGGCTGGGGATCTGCAGCACTTCGTTGCGGGCCGCTGCCAGTTCGACTTGCATGTTGACCAGTGAAAAAGTCCAGGCCCGCTGGGGATCGGCTTGAGCCGCGCGGAACCAGGCCACCAACGGGCGATAAGTCAAACGCCGATCGGGGTCGGCGATTTGATAAAGCTGTGTCCGGTCGGCGACCACCCGCCGCGCGTCGTACAGGAACACCATCTGGTCGCGGGAATTGTCGCCCGGCCAGCTGATCACATCGGCGGTGCTCAAGTACTCGTATTGCCGGCCGCCGCGGTTGAGTCGTGCGACCAAGCGATCGAGGAAGTCGCGTTCGCCGATGCGGACCTGCTGCAGCGCCAGGATGTCGAAGCCATGAACGATCTGAGTGAAGATCGACATCACGGTTTCATCGGCCAATTGCGTCGGCCCGAACCCGCCCAGGGCCCAAGTCGCGATCTGCAGGTTGC
>DITY01000046.1:0-7513 GCA_002422955.1 Planctomycetaceae bacterium UBA6172 | reverse complement strand
CGTTGATGCAGCTGATAGCCGCCGACGATCAAGCCGAGGAATGCGAGGTTACGCCAGGAAAAGAGTCGGGTTTTCTTAGCAGACATTCACGCACCAGACGCTCACGAGAAAACGTGCTGGTCAATCCATGACAATAGAGACGAGGTCCTTCCGGTCCTCTTCCCATCGACACGCCACCTGGCGGAACTTCAGTCCTCTTGCCGGCCCGCGGCGGAATTCCGCCGCTGAAGACGACACCTGGATCGCTCCTAACGATCATCCGCCCGGTGACGCCCGCTACACCAGCGACTCGAGCGTTTCCTTGGACACGTCCAACCCGATCGCTTGCTCGACGAGGAACTCGATTCGCCCGGTCGAGACGTCGTACATCGCGCCGACCAAGGCGACCTTGCGATCCTCGACCAGCCGCTTGATCGTGCGGCTCTGCTCCAGGATGTCATGCAACACGCGGAGGACATTCTGCTTGGACACCTCGTCGCCGAACCGTTTCATTTCGGCGGCTGGCAGCGCCTGCTTGGTCTTCCATTCGTCGTAGTCGATCGACTTTTTGATCTGGTCGACGATCGGGGCGAGGTTCTGACAGCCGGTCGCCTGCTCATAATCCTGCGACGCGTGAGCCAGCGCCACGGCGGCGTTGACGGCGCCGCAGCTGGTATGCCCCATCACCAGGATCAGCTTCGCCCCAGCGACCGCGGTGCTGTATTCCATGCTGCCCAGTTGGCCGGGCCCGACGATATTGCCGGCCACGCGGACGCTGAACACGTCGCCCAAGCCGAGGTCCAGGATGATCTCGATCGGGTTCCGCGAATCGATGCAACTGAGCACGACCGCCAAGGGGAACTGGCCAACCGCCGAGCCGTGGATTTGGGTCTGCAGGTCGCGCGGCAACCGCTGGCCAGTGCGAAACCGCTCGTTGCCGGCGCGGAGGATCTCCAGGACTTGAGCCGGGCTGATTTCGCTCTGCAATTCGCGACTGGAATAATCGACGTACTGGATCTCGTCTTTCAGTTCGTGGTGTTCCGAGAAGCCCTTCAGGCTGACCTTGATGTCCCGCTGTGGCGCGGTGAAATCGCGGAACTCCTTGATCATCGTCAAGATATCCGGGTCGATGTACTCGGTATCGGTCGCGTCCAACATCACGTGGGTCCCGTCCTTGAGCCCGGTCAGCGTCTGGTCGAGCACCCCGCGGCTGAGGAAGCTGACCTGCTGCGCCAGTTCGATGTGGAAGACCTCCTCAAACAAGTGCTTCTCCACGATTCGCCGCAGCGGTCGCCGCATGTTGCTGTGCAAGATAAAGCCGATGCTGACGGCCAGACCGATCAACACGCCCCACAGCAGGTCGGTGAACACGATGGCGACCAGCGTCGTCGCGAAGGGGATGAACTGGACCCAGCCGTCGGCCCAAATCCGTCCGAACGAAGCGCTCTTGATCAGCCGCAGGCCGGTCACGAAAAAGACGGCGGCGAGCGCGGACAGCGGGATCAGACCGAGCCACTGGGGGAGCAGCAGAACGCCGAACAGGAAGAAGATGCCGTGGAAAATCGAGGCCCGCTTCGTTTGCCCTCCGGCGTGAATGTCGACGGCGCTATGCACGACCAGCGACGTCATCGGCAAACCGCCCAGCAACCCACAGGTCGCGTTGCCGATCCCTTGCGCGACCAACTCGCGGTTCACCGGCGAGCGTCTCCGCCGCGTATCGATCTGGTCGACCGCCTGCAGGTTGAGCATCGTTTCGAGCGACGCCACGATCGCGATCAGCAGGCCCGACAGATAGACGTTCGAATTCCTCAGGGCGTCCCAGCCGACAGACGCTGCCGCCTTGCCAGTTTGCTTCGAGGATGGATCCACGTTCGAATCCCACAGCGTCCCCCACAGTGACGGTTGCACCAGGTCATGGACCCCTTCCATCCCCCAGTGGATCGGCATCTGCAGCAGCCGTTCTTGGCCCATCGCCCAGTTCGGCCCCCAGTCGCGAAACAGCCAACTGAACAGCGCCGCGACACCCAACACCAACACCGTTCCCGGCAGAAACCCGAGCCGCTTGGGGCGACGCGTATCCCAGAGCATCAGCAGGATGACGGACGAAATTCCGATCACGGCCGCGCCGAGGTGATAATCCCCGGTCATTTCCGCCAGCTCGGAAAAAGTCGTCTGCCGGTCCGGTTGCCAGAACGACATTTCCCCTTCGGGGTCGTCGTGGTGCCCGACCAAATGCGGGATCTGCTTCAAAAACAGGATCACCCCCATCGCGGCCAGCAATCCGCTGACCAGCCCGGAGGGGATGAACAACGCCAGGTAACCGACGCCGGCCAGCCCAAAGCCGACCTGGATCAGCCCCGCGATCAGGATGGCGACGAGCAGCGCTTCGAACGAACCGAGCAACGCCAATTGGCCGACCAGCAGACCGACCAGCCCCGGCGAGGGACCGGTAACGCTGGTCTGCGAGCCGCTCAGCAACCCGACGACGATGCCGCCGATGATCCCGGCCAAAATCCCCGATGCCAGCGGCGCGCCGACCGCTTGGGCCATCCCCAAACTGGTCGGAATCGCGACCAGGAACACGACGAACCCGGCGAGCAGGTCCCTGCCGAGCCACTTCTTGCTAAACAGATTCGCCGTGGGATTTCCAAATCGAGATTTCAGCAGCATCGATCCGCCATGAAAGGGTGGGGTTGCGTTCAATAAAAAATTAAGACGGGCGTCCGGGGGCAGCCAACGCCCGACGCTGGCGGGCGGTCAACTCGGCGATCCCCAGGCCCGCCAACCGTAACAAATCCTGCAGCTGCGCGTGGTCAAAAGTCGCCTCCTCGCCACACCCCTGGATCTCGACGAACCTTCCCGCGCCGGTCATGACGACGTTCATGTCGACTTCCGCGCGGCTGTCGAGCTGATAGTCGAGGTCCAGGTAGGTTTGGCCAGCCACCACCCCCACGCTGACCGCGGCGACGCTGTCCTTGATCGGCCCGCCGACCTCCCCCACGCCGCCGATCTTGACCTCGGGCAGGACCGCCGCGACCGCGTCCACCAGGGCGATGAAGCCGCCGGTAATCGCCGCGGTCCGTGTCCCGCCATCGGCCTGCAGCACGTCACAATCGACCGTCAGGCTCCGTTCCCCCAACGCTTGCAAGTCGACGACGGCCCGCAGGCTGCGGCCGATCAGCCGCTGAATTTCGGTCGTCCGGCCGTCCATTTTCCCGCCCCGCTCGCGCGATTTTCGCGGCGAAGTGCTGTGCGGCAACATGTTGTACTCGGCGGTTACCCAGCCTTTGCCGCGGCCGGCCATCCAAGGCGGCACCCCGTCTTGCAGCGACGCGGTGCACAACACGACGGTCTCTCCGCTGCGGTACAAAACGCTGCCAGGAGACCCCGGCAGGTACTGGCGGACGATCTCGATCGGACGGAGTTGATTGATGGGACGCATGGGGCGAGGCATTCGCGAAATTTAGAAAGAATTATCGACAAAATCCCTTCGGGCACCGCCGCAAACCGGTTAATCTTCAAGCCTGGAGAAGGACTTCGGCACGAGCACGGCCCGGGGAGTGTTCAGGAAGTACTTATAAGAGTTGCATGGTTGGGTCGGTCAGGGGCCTTGAGGACGCGTCGCGTGAATTCTTGCGGCAAAAAAGTTGGCGTTCGGCGATCGCATCTGACGAATAATCCTCTGGTTAGGGTTGTTCGGCGAACAGGGCCTGTAACCAATTTGCGACGCTTCTCCCGCGAGATCTGTTTTGGGTATGACGGTTTCACTCAAGCTTTTTTGTGGCGATAGCGAAGTGGTGCGTTCGTTGCGAATTGGCTGTCGTCTCGACAAATACCGCTTGCTCAAGCGGCTCGGAAACGGTGGGTTTGCCACCGTCTACTCCGCTCTGGACCAGATCGAGAACCGCCAAGTCGCGCTCAAGGTGCCCGAGGAAAAGTACGTTTCCGACGCCGCGTCGCTCGAGGATTTGCAGCGCGAAGTCCGGATCATGGCGAAGCTGGATCACCCACACATCATCCAGCTGAAGGACGCGCGGTTCATCGACGGCCGGTTCGTGATGGTCTTTCCGCTGGGCGTCGAATCGCTCGATTCCCGTCTGCAACGCCGCATGTCGCGGCAAAACTCGCTGGAGTTCGCCGAGCAGATGCTCGAGGCCGTGGCTTTCGCGCACGGCAACAAGGTCCTGCACCGGGACCTCAAACCCGACAACTTCATCCTGTTCCGCGACAACCACCTGCGGCTGACCGACTTCGGCTTGGCCCGCGTTCACCGCGGCCGCGCCGATCACTCAGCCAGCGGCACGCTCGGTTACATGGCCCCCGAACAGGCGATGGGCAAACCGACCTTCCGCAGCGACGTGTTCAGCCTCGGATTGGTGATCTACCGGATGTTTTCGGGCGAATTGCCGAGCTACCCGTTCGCCGATCCGCTCCCCGGCCAGCTTCGCGCCCGCCGAGCCCTGAACCCCGAGTTCCTCGATCTGCTCCGCAAGGCGCTCGATCCCAACCCGCTGAAACGGTTCCGCGACGCGGTTGCGATGCGAAACGCGATCGGTAAGATCCGCAAACCGCTTCGCGATCTGGTGACCCCGAAACGGCCGACGACGACCACCCGCAAACGCTCTTCCAACCGCCGCGACGCCGCTTGATCGTGCGGCGTCAGTCGAACAGGCTGGCGGGCCGCGAACCTGGCCGCTCGCCGAACCGAATCAGGTACTGCTTCAGCTTCAGTTTCTTGCGCGTGCTGTCGCTGGTCATGTAGCGGACGTTGCCGAACACCGGACGCGTCGGCCCCCACGCCCGGTCGTAACGCCCCAGCGTCCAAAAGATGCCGCTGTACGAGTTCGGGTCGCGACCGTCCAAACCGTATTTGTTGTTGAGGTCGATCATCACCTCCAACGCTTCCTCGGGCGATGCGGACCAGTGCAGGATCATCTTGCCCCACAACATCCGCAGGTAATTGTGCATCACCCCCGTGGTCACCAGCTCCCGCTGGGCCGCGTTCCAAAGCTCGTCGTGCGTCTGGGCCAGCTCGAATTGCTCGGGTGTGTAAATCGCCGGTCGCGGGTCGCGACGGTGCTTGTCGAGCGTCCGTAACGCCCAATCCGGCAGCATCTCGTAGCGATCGTAGTCGCGAGGATTGCGGTGGGTCATGTTGAAACCCATCTCCCGCCACGTCAGCAGTTGGTCGATGAACCCTTCCGCCGGCTCGGAGGTGTTCCAAAAACCGAGGTTCTTGCCGTTGGCCGGCGACGCCAGGTTCGGCGTCCAGCCTTCCCGGTCCAAGACCCCGGCCAGGACTTCATGAGCCGAAATGTGCCCGAAATGCAGGTACGGGCTCAGACCGCTCGTCGCGCGGCGATCGGGATGGTTCCGATCGTCGCCGTAAACGGGCAAACCGTTCGCCAAAAACTGCTTCAGCCGGCGGGCGGCCTCGACGTCACCGCCGGGAGTCTCTGGGCAGGGCTCGACGGCGTGATCAATCGGCAGCGAAGCCAGCCCGCCGGGGGCGAGCAGCGCGTTCAGATCGGCCGCCGGCCAGCGTTTCAGAATTTTTGCTTCGACGCCGGGGAACGGGGCCAACTTCGCCCCAGACAGCGGCTTGGCTCGCGGTGCATCCGGCAACACGTCCAGAATTCGCTTTTGCATCCAGCGGCGGTAGCTGTGGGCGACGGTGAAGGTCCGGTCGGCCTCGCGCAACGGCATCACGGTGCTGCTGTCGACGACCTGTAGCCGCACCGGCAGCCGGTCCTTGACCGCGTCGATCATCGTCGGCAGAAAAAAGCAGGGATATTCGTCGCTGACCACCAAACAGGCCCGCTTGGCCAACGTCGCCAGCAGCGGCGAGCCCGCCCCAGCCCGCGGCTCGACGTAGGGGTAGTAACCGATCGGTTGCCCCGCGAGCGCCGCCGCATGGTCCCGCATCCCTTCGATGATGAAACGGTGCAAGCGATCGCTGGCCCAGCGGTAATGGATCCGCAGCGGTTCGAAGATCAAGAGCGGCTTGCCGAGCCGCCGCGCCTGGTCGATGGCATGATCGAGGGCGAAGTTCCAACGCAATCGCCGATGGGCGATCATCCAGTACAGGACATAGTCGCCGTCATCGCGAATCGGGGCCGAGTTCGCGTCGGTGAGGCGGATGGCGGGAATCGGCATGGTGGACCGGAAAGGGGAACAAAATCGATGTCGCCGCGAGTCGACGACGCCGGGCGGAATCGATGGGCCGGGATCAGCGGCGAAACTTGATCGGGAAGGACACGGTCCCGGGCCAGGCCGGGCATGCTGAGCTTACCGAACTGCCGGGCGTGCTGGGGGCGAGCGGCGGCCGCGCCGGATCGCTACAACATAGCGAGCGGACTACCCCCGAACGCTAGTGCCTTGTCACACCTAAAGGTTAGGTTGCGGCCGAAACTCTTGGTGAGTTCCGCTACCTAAAATTCGGGTTGGGCCGTAGCGGAAGTCGCAGAGACTTTCGGTCGTTTCCGTTGCGGCCGAAACTCTTGGCGAGTTCCGCTACCCTAAAAATTTGCTGTCCCAGACCACTAGGCCCGCCTAAACGCTCGCTACGACAGCGGCGGCGTTTCGGTCCGCTCAACCCGCCAATCTTCTCGCCTCGTTACCCGGAGCCTTGCTCATGCGACTGTTTTCGCTCAACTGCCTGCGTTCGCCCCGCCTCCTCGGGCTTTTGGCCCTGGCCTGGCTCGCGGGACAGCCCTCCGCCGCCACGGCCCAATCCACCGCTCAACCCGCTTTGGGAGCCTCCGAATTGCTCGCCTTTGTCTCCGCCTTCGCCCCCGGTGATCAGGGTGCGATCCATGCCTACCGTTTCGACACCCAGACCGGTGCCTGGAAGCTCAGCAAGTCGAACCCCGACGTGCAGCATCCCTTCTTTCTGGCCCTCTCGCCCGACCGTCGGTTTCTCTATTCGATCGACACCGACGGCACGTTCGGGGGCGACGGGGCCGAGTTCGTGAAGGCCTGGGCCGTGAATCCGAGCGACGGACAACTGACGCCGCTCAATCGCCAGCCGACCCGTGGGACCGCATCCTGTTACGTCGATGTCGATGCGACGGGCAAACAGGTCCTGGTCGCGAACTACATGACCGGCAGCGTCGCGAGTTTGCCAATCCAGGGCGACGGGTCGCTGAGGCCGATTCAAACCTTCGTCCAGCACGTCGGTTCCAGCGTCAACCCGGAACGCCAACAGCAGCCGCGCGCCCACTGCTTCGTCGTCAGCCCCGACAACCGATTCGGCTTCGCCGCCGACTTGGGGATCGACCAGATCCTCGGCTACCGCTTGAACCCGGCCGACGGATCGATCGCGGCCGCCCCACAGCCGTTCGTCCGCACGCCGCCCGGCGCCGGTCCGCGGCACCTGACGTTCGACCCCAGCGGCAAGAATGTCTACGTCATCAACGAACTGCTCAATTCCGTGACCCATTTTCAGTATCTGCCGGAAACGGGGATGCTCGTCGAACGCGCCACGCTGTCGACGTTGCCGCCCGACTTCACCGGGACCAGCTACTGCGCCGAC
>DITY01000347.1:19841-20496 GCA_002422955.1 Planctomycetaceae bacterium UBA6172 | reverse complement strand
CTCCCAAGGGTTTGGCTGTTCGCCAATGAAAGTGGTACGTGAGCTGGGTTCAGACCGCCGTGAGACAGGTCGGTCCCTATCTGCCGTGGGCGTTCGAACCTTGAGGGGGTTCAACTTTAGTACGAGAGGATTTAGTTGGACGTAGCTCTGGTGTACCAGTTGTCGCGCTAGCGGCACGGCTGGATAGCTAACTACGGAAAGGATAAACGCTGAAAGCATCTAAGCGTGAAGCCCTCCCCGAGATTAGGGTTCGTAAGTCAATAGACGAAAGCCCCCTGAAAGACGATCAGGTTGATAGGCTGGACGTGTAAGTGGGGTAACTCATTGAGCAAACCAGTACTAACGGGCGAATGATTGGCCGTCGATATCTCGCACTCTCGACGGATCAGAAAGCAATTCGACGCTTTGAAGAGCGAACTTTTTAGAAATAAGTCCACTACCAAACAACCGGCCTGTCGGCGGCGAAATATTCGTCGTCAGGTCTTCCCGGCGACCATATCAGAAAGGTCACACCTGTTCCCATCCCGAACACAGCAGTTAAGCTTTCTGAGCCGATGATAGTGCCTACCAGCGTGAAAGTAGGTATCGCCGGGTTTTAAAAAACCTCGTCCACCAATCGGTGGGCGAGGTTTTTTTATTGACTTGTGCCAAGTGA
>DITY01000347.1:10926-19739 GCA_002422955.1 Planctomycetaceae bacterium UBA6172 | reverse complement strand
GAAGGTTATTCTAAGTCCCTTTGTTGTCGCTTAGCCGTTTTTCGCTCCTCCGCAGGTGCTCCGCGATGAAGTGTTTGCGTCCGAGTCGGTCAGCCCTTGGTTATTTCTTGGCGGCGCTCGGTGTGGTCGGCACGCTGGCTTCTGCTCGATCGCAGGCGTTGGCAGATGAATCCCGGTTCATCGATCATTCGCTGCTGATCGCTCCCGAGTATCCCTGTACCTGGCCTTCATATCCGTTCCCGCGTTTTCAAATTTCCCGCCAGCGGACCATCGGACCCGATTCGGCCTACAACGTCGACGTGCTATTGATCGATGGGAATACGGGCACCCAGTTGGATGTTCCCCCGCATTCGGTTGCTCGTCCCGACTTGAATCGCGAAAAGTCCGGACCGCTTGGGTTGGCATACACTGATAAGATTGCGGCCTGGCAGTTCGGCGGAGAAGCTTGCGTTGTTGACATCCGCGAGCTGCTGGATCAATCGCCCAATGGAATCAGTCCGCTGGTGCAACCGGCTCACGTGGAACGTTTTGAGCAGCAGCACCGCCGGTTGCGGTTTGGCGATGTCGTGCTTTTTCGTAGCGATTTCTCGGATCGCTATTATCAGCCGCTCCCAGCAGGCCGCCGTTTCATTGCCGATATTCTCGATCGCAAAGCTCCGGGCTACCCCGATCCCAGTCCGGAATGCATGGAGTTTCTCGCGACTCGCAAGGTCATGACCCTCGGTACGGATAGCGCCAGCATGGGGCCCTTGCCCAATCTGGCCGAGCCGACTCATTACGCCGGATTGAAGCATGGAATGATTTGGACCGAGGGGGCTACGAACTTGGGGGCCTTGCCGCCGACCGGTGGGTTCTACTGCCTGCTGGCCCCTAAGCATAAGGATGGGCCCTATAGCGAAGGTCGAGCGTTTTCGATTGTCGGTGGAGATTTGCCGCGACGATTGATTGATGCTTGCCGAAATGAGCGCGCGATCGACTTGTCGCCGACACTGTCACCCGAATTTCCGGTGACATCGCCAGGAGTGAGGACGGGGGATCATCGACAGACCTATTTGAAGGTCGATTTCCTTTATTCCGATTACCTCGACATGTGGCATCACGGGCATCTGATGGATTCGATGTCCGGGACCCACCTGGTGCCTCCCGCATTCGCCCTGCCGCCCGACAGCCAGGCGATTCCCTACGCGCCCGAGGTGCGAGGGTGGCTCGAAGAATATGAAGCGCGGTTTGGGAAACGGGGCATCAGTTCGCTGACTACCGAACAGGTCCCGCTGGACTGGACCTGCGGTGAAGCCCGCGTGATCGACGTCACTTCGCTGATCGGCACGACGAAATCGCAAGAATGGCCGGCGTCACCGGAAATTAGGATCGACCACGTTCTCGCATTTGAGGCTCGGCATGGGCAACTCAATCCGGGCGATGTGGTCATTTTTCAGACCGGGCACACGGACAAGTATTTTCGGGCGGCTCCGGCGGATGCCGAGATGTGGCAAAATCCACTCACCGGAAAAGCGGAAGGCTGGCCGGCGCCGGGGCCGGAGACGATCCATTTTCTCAAGGGCCGGGGAATTCGCTGCGTCGCCACCGATGCCCCGGACCTGGGTGGCGTCGATCCGCGGCGTGCCCTGATGACCTACTGGTCTTTGGGCACCCAGGAAATGGTCGGGGTCGAAATGCTGGTGAATGTCGGCAAAATTCCCAACAATGCCTACTTTCTGTTTGCCGCGGTCAAAGTTCGTGACTGCCACGGCGGTCCAGGACGGGCGATCGTCCTGTATTGAAAGCGTCCCGCAACGTGTCGATTCGCCCGCGGAACGCTCCGCCATCAACCGATGGGCACTACCCGACGAAGAGCTAGGCAGGGTGCATGAACCATTCGGATCTCGAAACGACGACGCTGCACAAAGTTGCTTGGCGGCTGATCCCGTTCGTTTGCTTGATGTACCTGCTGAATATTCTGGATCGGGCCAATGTCGGATTCGCCCGACTGCAGATGCAGGATGACCTGAACCTGAGCGAAGAGATATTCAATCTGGGCTACGGCATGTTCTATTTGGGGTACCTGCTCTTCGAGGTCCCCAGCAACCTGCTGATGCGGAAAGTCGGCGCTCGCCGCTGGATCGCGCGGATCATGATCAGTTGGGGACTGATCTCCTCGGCTACGCTGTTCGCCCATGATCAGTGGACGTTTTATGGGCTCCGGATTCTATTGGGGATAGCCGAGGCGGGTTTTTTCCCGGGCATTATTTTGTACCTCAGCTATTGGTTCCCCGATCGGGAACGGGGCAAGATGACGGCCTTTTTCATGCTCGCGATCGGTTTGGCGAGCGTCTTTGGCAATCCGATTTCCGGATTCATCATGCAGTACCTCGATCGGGTCGGCGGACTGCACGGTTGGCAATGGCTATTTCTGCTGGAAGGAATACCGTCGGTCATTGTGGGTTTTGCCGTTCTGGTCTACCTGACCGATTACCCCAAGGACGCGGCGTGGCTGTCCGCCGAGGAACGGGGTTGGTTAGTCGCACGCATGCGGGGTGAGGAAGACGCTCGTCGCAGCCAGCACGATGCCGACCGCTTGGGGGCGCTGCTGCAGTGGCGTGTTTGGTTGCTGATCGCGATCTATTTCACGGTCGCGGTGGGAACGAATGCCAGTGGCGCCTACATGCCTAAACTGATCCAAGGAAAGTTTTCAGACTTCAGTACCTTTCAGATCGGTTTACTCAGTGCCCTGCCCCACATTTGTGCCGTCGTCGGGATGGCGATTTTTGGCATCAGTTCGGACCGCTCGCACGAACGCCGCAAGCACCTCGCTTTGGCCGCCTTGTTGGCGGCGGTCGGTTGGTCGCTGACCGCCTGGAATCCTTCCCCAATCCTGTCGCTGATCGGGCTCTGCTTGGCGCAAACCGGAATGATGAGCATGTTGCCGGTGTTCTGGACCCTACCCACCGCCTTTTTGACGGGGGTTGCCGCGGCAGGTGGGATCGCGATGATCAATTCGGTCGCCAATATCGGCGGTTTCTTTGGTGCCACCATCCTCGGCACGTTCGGCCTTTGGTCGATGGCGGCGATCCTGCTCGCGGGAGCGGTCCTCGCGCTGGCGGTTCGCGTCCAGCCGGTAATTCCTTTGACGATCTCTCCTGACGAATGACCTCCCAAGCATGACGATTCCACTCTTTGATCTCACCGGCAAGGTTGCTGTCGTTTCTGGGGCTGCGCAAGGTTTGGGCCAGGCGACCGCCGTCGCATTGGCACAATGTGGAGCCGACCTGGCGTTGGTTGACCGTAACCTCGCCGGCGCGGAGACGGTCGCCGGCGAGATTCGCGCGCTCGGTCGGCGAACACTGGTCGCCGGCACCAACGTGTCGGATCCGAATGAAATTGCGGATCTATTCCGGCAGGTTGACCGGCAATTCGGCCGAGTCGATTTCTTGGGTAACATCGCCGGGGACGGACATTTGGCGCAGCCGGAAGATCTTGCCATCGAGGATTTGCACCGCGTGTTTCAAAACCTGGTCATCGGCCGCTTCGCGATGTGCCAACAAGCCGGGCGACGCATGCTCGCCCAAGGCGCCGGTTCGATCATGAATATCGGATCACTCGCCAGTTCCACCGCCTTGGGGCGCGGACACATCGCCTACAGCATGGCGATGGGGGCTGTGATCCAGATGACCCGTGAGCTCAGCACCGAATGGAGTCATCGGGGGGTGCGCGTGAATTGCGTGACCCCCGCTCAGGTCGTCAATCCGAGCCTGGCAGCTCGGATGCAAGATGACCCGACGCTCGAAGGGAGGTTCCTCAAGGGCATCCCCGCCGGGCGTCTTGGTGATCCGCGAGATATCATGGGGCTGGCAGTCTTGCTCGCTTCGGACGCCTCCGCCTGGATCACCGGCGCGATCATCCCACTCGATGGCGGAAATTTGGCGATGAATGCCGGAGGAACGCCTGGGCATCAGCAGCATGTCGTGCAAACTTTCCGGGCCGAATCGGAGTAGCGGCTCGGGTATCAAATCAACTGAGGAAGTTGTTTGCTTCTTCCGAAACGCGAAGACGGACTTCGTATCCAGCGGCGGTTCGATCCACTCCACCCCCTTAGGCTCAATAACGCATCATGGCGAAGATCACGCAATTCAAGGGCTATACTGGCAGCGAGCAGGTGCCCAATGTCCCCAAGCCGGAAACGCCCCCCGATCCGATGATCGTCAACGTCCAGCAGGGAGTACCGGTCGTCTATCCCGGTTGTCATGGGTTGGGGGTTCGGGTCGTGCATCCCGTGAATCCGAACGCACCGGCCAAGAACATGGGGTTGGTCCTGTTTTATGTGCCGCCGCATGTGGTCTTGGAACCCGGTTCGCACCCGACCGAGGAGACTTATGTGATTTTAGAAGGCGAAGGCGAAATGACCTTCCACCGTGAAAAGCGACACGTCAAGAAAGGGGATTTTGTCTATCTACCCTCGTGGTGCGTGCATGGGATTGAAAATACCGGGACGGAAACGCTAGTCGTCTTGATTTGCACCTCCCCTCCCAATCCCTAGCCACTATCTGGCTTCCATCGAGAATGGTTGCCGCCCCCCCGAATTCTGAAATTTTAACTGAGGAGATCTTGAAATCATGAGTCTGAACGCATTGGACCAATTGAAGCGCTTAACGACCGTGGTGGCGGATACTGGAGATTTTGCGTCGATGAAGGAGTTCGCACCGCAGGATGCGACGACGAATCCGACGCTGATCGAGAAGGCGGTCGACATGCCGGCTTACCAACCGTTGCTGGAAAAGGCGGTGGCTGAGGGACGAAACGCCTCCGGTTCAAAGGACGAGCGGGCCCGGGCCATCATCGATCATCTGTTGATCCTGTTCGGTTGCGAAATTCTGAAAATTGTGCCGGGTCGGGTGTCAACCGAAGTGGACGCCCGACTCTCATTCGACGTGGCGGGGACATTGGACAAGGCGCGGCATTTGATCGGCCTCTATCAGGCAGTTGGCATCCCTCGAGAACGGGTTCTGATCAAGATCGCGTCGACTTGGGAGGGGGCCCAAGCGGCACGCGTGTTGCAGCAAGAAGGGATCTCCTGCAACCTAACCCTGATGTTTTCGCTGCCGCAGGCCGTGGTTTGTGCCGAGGCAGGGGCAACTCTGATCTCGCCATTCGTCGGACGGATCTACGACTGGTACAAAAAGAGCACCGGAAAAGAGTATGTCGGCGCGGACGACCCGGGCGTCCAATCGGTGCGAACGATCTACGCCTATTACAAGAAGTTCGGTTACGAGACCGAAGTCATGGGTGCGAGCTTTCGCAACCTGAGCCAGATTGTGGAATTGGCAGGATGCGATCTGTTGACGATCAGTCCCGGACTGCTGGGGGAATTGGCAACATCGATGGCAACCGTCGAGAAAAAGCTCGATCCCGCCGTGGCTAAGCTGACTCCGATCGACAGAATTCCCAGCGACGAGAAGACGTTCCGCTTCCTGTTGAACGAAGATGCGATGGCAACCGAGAAATTAGCGGAGGGAATCCGTGTGTTTGCCGCCGATATCGTGAAGTTGGAGAAAAAAATTCTTGCCAAGCTGTCGGTGTAACGGCGAAGATGGAGGGGAGTCTGGGGCCGTTCCTGGAGCGGTCGGACGATCAGCTATACTGCAGTTGATTCGGTCCTCACCCATTCGGTGAACGGTTGCAGACGGCGATGCGCTTGGCTGCCGTTCGCTTTTCATCGCCCACCCCCCCTCCTCTCTCCTGTTCGATCTGCTGATGCGGTTTTTCAACACCCCAATCGGTTTTCAACACGCCGGCTTTGGCCCGCGGTGCGGGATGGTTTGGCTGGGGTGCTGGTTGCTCGCGTTTCAGGGCGTCGCGACGGGGACGCTCGAGGCGACGGAAACGGTGCCGCCGACGGCCGAGCAGATCGATTTTTTCGAAAGCAAAATTCGGCCGGTTTTGGTGGCACGGTGCTTGGGCTGTCACGGCGAGGAAGCAGGCCAACCGGATGGTGGCCTGATGCTCGACCGTGCCGCAGGTTGGCGGATCGGCGGCGACAGCGGGCCGGCGATCGTTCCGGGCGACAGTGCGACCAGCCTCGTCCTGTCGGCGATCCGCTACGAAGCACTCGAAATGCCGCCTGACGGCAAGTTGCCGGACGAGGTCATTGCGGATTTTGAAAAGTGGATCGCTGACGGTGCCGCGGACCCCCGGGATGACGCCATGGCCGAGGGGCTGCGTCACGGCGAGATCGATTGGGATCAGGCGAGGCAATTTTGGGCTTTTCTGCCTCCGCGGGTGACTTCGCCTCCCGCGGTTCGTGACGCCTCGTGGACACGGGATGTGATCGACGCCTATGTTCTGGCGCGCCTCGAGGCGGAGGGACTCACGCCAGCGCCGGACGCCGAACCGTTGGTGCGGTTGCGGCGGCTCGCGTTCGATCTGACCGGGCTGCCTCCGAGTCCGCAGTTGATCGAAGCCTTTCGCGACGAGCCTTCCGAGGCGAATTGGGCGCGATTGGTCGATACGCTGTTGCACAGCCCGGCCTATGCGGAGCATTGGGCTCGGCATTGGCTCGATGTCGCGCGATACGCCGATTCCAACGGCAGTGACTTCAATGCCACGTTTCATGATGCTTGGCGATATCGCGATCTGGTGATTCGCGGCTTTGCCGAGGACAAGCCGTTCGATCGTTTCGTGGTCCAGCAGATCGCTGGTGATCTGCTCGCAACCGAGGATCCGGTTGAAGTCGCGGATAATCTGGTGGCTACCGGATTTCTGATGCTCGGTACGAAAATGCTGAGCGAGCGAGACAAGGCGAAGCTGGAGATGGATGTTGTTGACGACATGATCGATACGGTCGGCCGCGCGTTTCTCGGGCTGACGCTCGGCTGTGCCCGTTGCCATGATCATAAGTTCGATCCGATCCCGACCGAGGATTATTACGCTTTAGCCGGGATCTTTCGCAGCACCCAAGTGCTCGACGGCGAGAGCCAAAAGTATGTCAGTACTTGGCACAAACGGCCGTTGCCCGTGGCTGAGGTTCAGTCGAGGGCCTTCGTCGCGTATCAAGCCGAATCCGATCGCTTGAATGCCGAGTTGACGGCGGTGAAGAAACGATTGGAGGCGGTCGAAAAGGCGATGCCCTCGTCCGCAGCCGGATTGGTGATCGACGACTCCCAAGCCGTCTTTCAAGGTGAATGGCAACGAACGACCTACACCAAGCCTTATCACGGCGAAGGGTACGCTCACGATAACAATCGTGATCAAGGGCAGTCGCAAGTTACTTTTCCTGGGCCTTCGACGCCCGGTCGCTATGAGGTGCGGATCGCTTACACTCCAGGAGCGAATCGCGCGTCGAATGTTCCCGTCACGCTGACGCTGGGGACGCATCCCAATGACTCGAAAACGCCGGCGTCCGCCGCGACCGCGGACCCACAGGATGTCGGTATCCGGCGGTTGGTTTTGAATCAGCAGCTCGCGCCGGCGATCGCCCCTTATTGGCACTCACTGGGAGAGTTTGAGTATGGGGCCGTCGCGCCTGCGAGTTTGGTGATCCGCAACGACGGGACTGACGGCTACGTTTTGGCGGATGCGGTCCAGTACCTGCGGGTTGGCGATGCCCAGGCTAACGAACTTGCCGAAGATGATCCGGCGGTGGTCGCCTGGAAAGCAACCGTCGAGCAGGCCAAGCGAGCCCATCAGCAGGCTCAGGCAGCTTACGACGCGCTGCGAGCCGGGAAGCCTGAACCTTTACCGATGGCGATGGCCGTTCGCGAGGCGGCCAAGGTCGGCAACACGTTCGTTTGCATTCGTGGCGAAGTTGACAATCCGGGGCCTGAGGTGCCACGAGGCTTTCTCCGGATCGGCTCATCGGGTGAACCTGTCGAGATTCCACCCGATCAGAGTGGTCGACTGCAGTTGGCACACTGGGTTACCGATCCCGACAATCCGCTGACGGCGCGGGTGATCGTCAATCGGGTCTGGATGCACCTGTTCGGCGAAGGGTTGGTCCGCACGGTCGATAACTTTGGCGTTCAAGGGGAGCGCCCCAGCCATCCGGAGTTGCTCGATCATTTGGCGATCGAGTTCGTCCGTGACGGTTGGTCGATTCGGCGACTGGTGCGGCGGTTGGTGATGACACGGGCCTACCGACAGTCGAGTCGTTATGACACGGACGCTTTCGAACGCGACCCTGACAACCGCTGGCTGTGGCGGGCGTCGCGGCGTCGGCTTCCGGCCGAAGCGATGCGGGATACGCTGCTGGTCGCCACCGGCCGTTTCGATCCGACCGCCTCGGTCGCGCCGATGGCCGCGTTCGGGGTGTTGGTGTCGCAAAATGTAGCCGCGCCGACCGAGGTCAAGGTCGAATTGACGCCCCGCCGCTCGATTTACCTGCCCGTAATCCGCGGCGAGTTGCCGAGCTTGCTGGTAACGTTCGATTTTGCTGATCCTGACTTGATCGTCGGGCGTCGGGAATCGACCAACGTGCCTGCGCAAGGGTTGGCCATGCTCAACAACGTTCAGGTTTCCGGGTGGTGCCAGGAAATCGCGGCGCGGTTGCTCAGCGAGCACGCCGATGACGAGAGCCGTTTGCGACTGGCTTATCACCTGCTGTTGCAAGCCGATCCGCCGGACGATCAACGCCGTTGGATCCTCGATTTCATCGCATCGAATCCTGATCCCGCGGCGGGATGGGCCAAAGCGGTGCAAACGTTGGCAGCCAGCACGGCATTTCGTTTTTTGGATTGATCCTTGACGGTTGGCTGGCAACGAACCATCGTCCGCTTCCCGAACCGTGAACCCGTAAACACAGCCCCCGATTCCGGAGAATTCGC
>DITY01000347.1:0-10912 GCA_002422955.1 Planctomycetaceae bacterium UBA6172 | reverse complement strand
CCGTGGGTCGCAAAGCGTCGGGAGCGGCGATCTGGCTCCCAAGCCGCCTCACTTTCCCGCCCGGGCCAAGCGGGTGATCTTCCTGTTCATGCACGGCGGGCCGAGTCAGGTTGATACGTTCGACTACAAGCCGGAATTGCAGAAGCGGGACGGTGAAAGCTATTCGGGCCAGATGCCGAGTCAGATCGATGCCAAGCCGGTTTTGCTGGCTAGCCCATGGAAGTTTTCCCAGCATGGTCAAAACGGTTTGTGGGTCAGCGACCTGTTACCACACATGGCGGGTGTTGCCGATGAACTCTGCGTCGTTCGTTCGGTCTATAGCCGCGGTCAATCCCATGGCCAAGCGGTCGGCATGGTCAACACCGGCAGTGACAACCTCGTCCGCCCCAGCGTCGGGGCTTGGGTCAGCTACGGCCTGGGTACGGAAAACAGCGATTTGCCGAGTTACGTCGCCATCAGTCCCGCCAGTTCCCATGGCGGCCCTCGGAATTATGGAGCGGCTTTCCTGCCCGCGATCCATCAGGCGACGGTGGTGGGGGCCAACGGTAAACTCGGCACTGGCCGGATCGCCGATCTGCTTCCGCCCGGTGGTACGGACCCGAGCGGCGTGGACCGCGGTCAATTGGATTTGCTGCAACGACTCAACCGAGAGCATTTGCGAATCAGCGAGCGAGATGCCCAGATCGAAGGGGCGATCGAAGCGTACGAATTGGCGTTTCGCATGCAGCGGACCGCGCCGGACGTGATGCGGATTGAAGACGAACCCGAGTCGGTTCGGCAGATGTACGGCATTGGCGAGAAAGAGACTGATAATTTCGGTCGTCAGTGCTTGTTGGCGCGAAGGCTGGCCGAAGCGGGTGTGCGGTTCATCCAGGTCTCCAGCGGCAATGTGTGGGATCAACACGGCAAGTTACGCGAAGGGCATGCGAAGAATTCACTCGCCACCGACAAGCCGATCGCGGGTCTGATTCTCGACCTAAAACAGCGAGGCTTGCTCGAAGACACTTTGATCGTTTGGGGCGGTGAGTTCGGCCGAACGCCGGTCGTTCAAGGGAGTGACGGTCGCGACCATAACCCCCATGGCTTCACGATGGTGCTCGCCGGCGGCGGTACGCGAGGCGGATACGCGCATGGCGAAACCGACGAGTTCGGTTATTACGCGGTGAATGACCGCGTCCACATGCATGATCTGCACGCGACGATCCTGCACCTGCTGGGGCTGGATCATAAGCGTCTGACCTATCACTACGCGGGTCGCGATTTCCGACTGACCGACGTCTATGGCGACGTGGTGTCCGGTTTGATCAGCTAGACCTCGCTGATCACCCCGTTGCTCGCGCCGAACCGGTCCGTCTCGATCCCCATGTGATGCAGGATCCGGACGTAGAGATTCGATAGCAGCGTGTTCGCTTTCGTGTCGAAGGCGAGGTGCCCTTGATGGCGGAAGCTTCCGCCCGCTAGCAAGATCGGCAGGTTGTTGTTGTCGTGCGAGGAAGAGTTGCCGAGGTTGCTCGCATACAGCACCGCGGTCCGATCGAGCAGGCATTGGTCACCGTCGCTGGTCTCCTTCATCTTGTCGATGAACTCTCCCAGCACCTTGATTTCAGCCTCTTCGATCAAGGCCAGTTGTTCCAGCTTGGCGGGGTCTTGTCCGTGGTGTGACGCGTCGTGGTGGCCGAGATTCACGCCGGAGATTTCCGGGCGTTCTTGGGTACCGAGCCACAACGAAATGACTCGCGTCGAATCGGTCTGCAGGGCCAAGCGGACGATGTTGTACCACTGCCGCGAACGCTCGACCAATTGAGCGCCGCCGAAATCGCTAGTCGGCGTCTCGAAGTCGACTTGGGGCTTGGGCGTGGTGCTCCAGAATTCGTCCTGCTGCAGCGTCTGCTCCGCCTCGCGGAGCGACGAGAGGAACAGGTCGAGGCGATTGCGGTCCGTAACGCTGACGCTCCGATTCAAGGCTTGAATCTGTTCGCCGACATCATCGAGGATGCTTTGTCCGTCACGTACCCGTTGCAATTCACGAGCCATCTCTTGCGGCGTGCCGGCGATGAAGAGCTTGCGAAAGACCTGCGTCGCTCGGCTCTCGGCCGGGATGCGAACGCCGCGCCGATTCCATGCCACATCACCACCACCAAGAATCAGCGACGGAAATCGCGTCTGATTGCCCAAGTGCGACGCCGCTTCTTGGTCGAGCGAAATGCCGTTCTTGATGCTTTTCTCACGAATGAACTCGGGTGCCACGCCGGTGAATAGCCCCACTTCGGCGAAGTGTCCCGCGGCGTAGCGGTGCGAAATTCCGGAGAACACGGTGAGCCGATCGCGGTGGGATTCCAGCAGTTTCAGGTAGCGGCTCGGTGTGTAATCGCGGCCCTGCGTTTCGGGGAAAAAGTTCGGGCCATAAAGTCCCAGTGGCTGCCCGATCAGCAGCATCCGCGGATGCTGAGCCAAAGCCTCCTTGGCGGCCGCCGGAGAGGCGGGAATCATCGCTTCGAGAAACGGTAGCCCGATGGCCACGCCGGAGGCGCGGAGCAGCGTGCGGCGGTCAAGGCGTTGGATAGGCATGTCGGTTGACCTGTCGGGGGAATTTCATTTCATCAAGAATAGACGGCTCTGAACGACCTCATGCACGAGCGTCCGAAAGCCATAGTTTTCGCTTCGCAAGTTGTCGACAATCTGCTCCACGACCTCACGGTCGGCGAATTGGATGTCCGCGCCGGTGGCATAGACCAGCATCCGTTGAGTTAAATTGCGCGCGATCTGATCGCGGTCATCGAGTAGCAATCGCTTGTAATCGGTGACGTCTTGAAAAGCCTGGCCGTCAGGGGTCTGTCCCCCTTGTTCGACATCTGGCCCACGATACACCGGCCGGCCCGATCCATAGGGCAGGTCGACCGGGCCAGCGGACGTACGCGACGAGACGCGGTAAAAGTCTCGCCAATTACCGATCGGGTCGAAATTCTCGAGCGCGAACCCAGGTGGGTCGATGTGCGCGTGACAGGTCGCGCAGGCCGGGGTATTTCGGTGCCGATCGAGCTGCTCACGGATCGTCGTGGCGCCTCGAATGTCGGGCTCGATCGGTGGTATGTCCGGGGGCGGCGGCGAGGGTGGTTGGCCCAAGATTCGGTCCAGAATCCAAGCGCCCCGGAGGATCGGAGAGGTCCGCGTGCCATCGGCAGTGATCTTCAGCACGCTGGCGTGAGTCATCACACCGCCACGGTGAATGTCCGATGGTAGACTCACTTTGCGCAGCGCGCTGCCCGAAATGTCGGGTACTCCATACAGCGTTGCCAAACGCTCGTTCAGCATCGACCAATCGGAGTCGACAAACTCGAGGAGACTCAGGTTGTGTCGGAGCACCTCGTCAAAGAATGCCTCCGTTTCACGCGGCATCGACCACAGGAGTAGGTCGTCAAAGTCTGGGTAGAGGGCGGGATCGGGGATCGTGAAATCGATTCGGCGGAGGTCGAGCCACTGACCCGCGAAGTTCTTCGTGAACCGGTGAGCCAACGGTGATGCCAACATTCGCTCGACCTGGGCACGCAGCACCTCGGGCTGGTTCAGTTCGCCCCGATCTGCCAATTCGATCAATTCGACATCCGGCCGGGATGACCACAAAAAGTACGACAATCTCGAGGCCAGCGCGTAATCGTCGAGCTTCGAATCGCCTGCCGGATTGAGCAGAAACAGGAAGTGCGGTGATGACAGGATCATCTGATACCCGTAGCGCATCGCCTCATCGAATGGGTAGCCCTGGTCGAGCTTGGCCAAGGTCTTTTGCAGGTAGTGTTGCTGCTCTGGCTCAGTCACCGGACGGCGAAAGGCGCGTGGCAAGAACGCCCGGATCAGCCGTTCGGCATCCTCGCGCGGAGTTTCGGACACGGGGATCAGCGGATCGGCCTCCCACTGCTGGGCCGGCCGCGTCTCGGGAACCGTGGGGATTCGGCTACCGGAAGCTTCGGCTCGCGCCACGGAGCGAGGTTTCAGCGGTATCCCTTCGAACAGGCTCGCGTAACGCGGCGGCGGGAAGGGATCGATCGGGCCTTCGATCTTCATCCACTCGACCCTCAATCCGGGGCCCGTGTACTCCTCGATCGGCTTTTTGAATCGACGAATGTCCCAAGTGGTCAGCAGGTTCACGACAAACGCTTGGCGGCTGGCCAGATCGCATTCGAACTCATGCACCTGAGGTTCACCGGCGGGGATATCGCGGACATCGTGCAGCACGGGGCCCTCGCGACCGCTCTGCATCACGGTCATCAGTCCGACGGGAATCGCCTTGCCTTCCGCGCCGACGGCGGAAGCTTTGAGCCGAATTCGGTAGCGACCGGCGCTCGGTACCGCCGCGGTGGCGCACAGCCCATACCGGGGCAGCTTGGTATAGAAAATCAAACTGTCCCCGTCCAGTTTGCAGCTTCGCCCGAGTCCCTCGCGGAAGTTCGGTCCCTTTTTCGTCATCTCCAGTCCGCTCCGCGTATCACTGAACGGGATTGGTGGATGAATCGGGATGACCGCATTCACGGCGCGGGCGGCGGCTTCCTGATAACGCAAGAAGTGCATCGCCGAGAGGTCGAGGCCCTCGCTGACGTTATCGAAACCCGCGACTCTGCCATCTTCGGGGAGTAACTCTCGTAGCGGAGTTTGAATGCCGAGTAGGTCATGCAGTGTGCTTTCGTACTCGGCCACGTTCAGTCGCCGCACCGTAACCCGGCCTTCGCGTTGCTGGCGGCTGAAGGACGCGTGATGCAGCTGATCCCGCAAGTGCGTGAGGCTGGCGAGCCGCAGCTCCTCGGGCAGTGACGCTTCCGATCGGGGTGGCATTTCGCCCGACGAGAGCTTGTCGAATACCTTCGTCCATGTTTGTTCGGTGGCGGCGTCCTGGAGATCGCTGCCGAGCATATCCAGACGCAGGCCCGCGGTTTGCGTCTCCGGCCCGTGGCAATGCAAGCAGTGTTCCGTCAGCAACGGTTGCAGCCGCGCGGAAATTGCTTCTTGGGAGCGTGCGACAACGCCCGACGATAGGCTCGCCATCAGGACCAGGAGCGACAGCAGCGATCGGGAGGGATTCATGGCGGGGGATGATTGCTGACGAGACGCAAGGTAGGTGGGGCAGCCGGTTCAGCCCTTCATTCTACAAGCCTCGGCGGCAAGGTGTCTCGGTTTCTCTCGCTGCGAGCCCACGATTGGCGGTCGATCGCGGTCAGCCGAGATGGTCTAAGTGCCATCGAGAAGGCAGGCTCGGAAGTCGACGATTGCTCGCAGCCAACGGCATCTGCCAATACTCGCCGTGTGCGGGGGGCATCTTCCGGGTGAGGCCATTTGAACGACCGGCGGCGCGCTCACTGGTCCCAGCAGGTCCGATAAAATCGGGCCGTGGGCCAGAGTTGCAGCAGCGGATTCGTTACCTTATTCAGAACTTATCGCTCGTCCTCGACCCGCTCGAACCCATCCCTACCTCATCGCGACGCTCAACATGAAAACCGCCGCTGGTACTACGATCGTTTTCAACGGACAGCTGATCAGCGGCACGGGAGCCGCTCCTGTGGCGAACGCCGCGCTCGTGATTCGCGACGGCCGAATCGCTTATGCCGGCACCGCAATGGGGGCCCCGCAACTGCCACCGGACGCTCGGCGGATCGATGCCCGAGGCGGTACGATCATGCCCGGACTGGTGGAGGCCCATTTCCATGCGACCTACTTCAACATCGCGGCGCTGGAGGATCTCGACATCAAGTATCCCGTCGAGTACGTGTCGCTCCTCTCGTCGGTGAACGCGCGGCTGGCGCTCGAATGCGGATATACCGCCGCTCGCTCCGGCGGTTGCCTGTTCAATGTCGACGTGTGGCTGAAGCGGGCGATCGAGGAAGACCTGATCGCCGGGCCGCGGCTCGCATCCAGCGGTCGCGAGATCTGTTCCGCTGGCGGGTTGATGGACTGGAATCCCGAGTTTCGCAAAATCGGGATGGAGGGATTGGTCTTCATCATCAATGGTCAGGAGGAAGCTCGTAAGGCAGTGCGGGCCTTGGTGAAGGACGGCATCGAGTGGGTGAAGACCTACCCGACCGGCGATGCGGCATCCCCCGACATCAATGACCATCACACGCTCTGCATGACGTTCGAAGAGATGAACGCCGTCGTGCAAACCGCCCACAATCACAAGCTCAAGGTTACCGGCCATTGCCGTGCCACTGAAGGAATTAAGAACGCGCTCCGCGCGGGTTACGACTGCATCGAACACGGGACGTTCATGGACGATGAAGCCCTCGATTTGCTCCTCGAACGGGATGTGCCCTGCGTCCCCGCGCTCTATTTCGAAAAGGCCAGCATCGAACTCGGTGCCGAGTTCGGCCTGCCACAGGCGGTCATCGATGGTCACCAGGAGACTCTCGACGGTGGTATCGAAAGCGCTCGCCGCATCCTGCGCGCCGGGGGACGTCTCGGCATGGGAGGTGACTACGGCTTTGGCTGGAACCCGCACGGCGATTACGCGCGCGAGTTGACTTTTTTCGTCAAGGATGTCGGCCTTACGCCGCTAGAGGTCATCACCTGTGCCACTAAAACGGGCGCGGAAATCATGGGACGCAGTGACGAGTTCGGCACGTTGGAGCCGGGTAAGCTCGCGGATGTGCTCGTCGTGGCCGGCGATGTCATCGCGGATATCGCGATTCTCGAAGACCGGACCCAGTTCATCGCCGTGATGCAGGGTGGCGTCATCAAAGCCGGACAGTTGGCATTGCCCTTTCCGACCATCGTGAAGCGTGAGCAATGAAACTGCAGCCTCGCCGATTTAGCGGTCGACCAGCCATGCACTATGTCGAAGGCCCAGATGCGGGCCCACCGCTGCTGTTGCTGCATGGCGTCCTGCGCAACGGTCGTGATTGGGAACCGCTGCTGAGCGAATTGATTCGCGAGTGGCGAGTCATCGCATTGGATCATTGTGGTCACGGCGGATCGGCACGCACGCCGGGCGCCTATCATGTCGCGGACTACGCGCGGCACGCGGCGGCCTTCGTTCGCGAGACGTTTTCGGAACCGGTGACCGTCATGGGGCATTCCTTGGGCGCGATGGTCGCGTTGTCGGTCGCGGTGGAATGCGAATCGCAAGTGGCCGCCATCGTGCTCGAGGACCCGCCGTTTCACACGATGGGACGGGACATCGCGGCGACGCCCTACCAGGCACTGTTTCAAGGGATGGCGGAAGTCACCCGCCGCGGCGGCAGCGTCACCGAAATGGCCGACGGGCTGGCCGCGATTCGGCTCAGCGAAACGCAGCGGCTTGGTGATGTGCGGGATCGCGCTTCGCTCGAGTTCAGCGCCGCGTGCTTGGCTCAAGTGGACCCAGAAGTCTTTGTGCCCCTGGTTGCCGGTCGCTGGCTGGACGGGTTTGATGCCGCGATGTTGTGGCCTCGCGTCGCTTGTCCGGTGTTGCTTCTGCAGGGTGACCCCGCGGCCGGTGGAGCGTTCACCGATGCCGACGCGTCAACGGCGATTCGTAGCCTGCGTGACCAGCGGCATATCCGTTTTGCGGGGACCGGTCATCAGATCCATCGTGAGCGTACCCAAGAGATGCTCGCGGCCCTCCGCGACTTCGCCCGCTAGGCCTGCAGCTCAACCGGCTCGCCGCGCTCGACGACGAAGCGGTCATCGTCGTCAAATAAACTCTCAGCAACGCCAGTTCGCGGGAGCTTGCGGACTTCTCAGGTTCGCTCCCCTGCGGGATTTCCAACCAGGAAATTACACGCTTTCTTCCTTCGGTACCTCGCGACCGCTGGACCTGCATTTGGATCCAATGCAGACATTCTCCGCCCCTGTTAGCAACGCCGCGAGGCCCACACCACTTCACTTTTTCAGCAATGCGGTGGTTTGGCTGGGATCGTAGGCGGAGTCGGCGGAGACTTGAATCAGCGTCAGGCGGACAGTCGTCGGAAAGAACTTTTCGTGGTCAGCTCGCTTGTGGGCATGTCCTGCCCCGCCACTGTCGTCTTTGATGACCAGGTCCATCTGCTTGATCCCCTCGGTCCAGACGATCGAATCGTGCTCCCAGAACGACTTCATCGAAATGTCCTTCTCGTAAACGCCGGGCGTGCGGTAGACGCCGGTGCCGAGGCATCCGTAGCCGTTCTTTTGCCCCTTGTTCGGAATGTAGCAAATGCTCCATGTTGTCGGCTCATCGCCAGCCGGTTTGTCCAAGACCTCTAACCGTACGTGAACCGTGCCGTTGCGATAATCGACGGGCGAAGTCCAATCGCGCGGTCGGCTCTCGTTCAGCTTCATGCCTTTGACGTAATAGTGCGATTTGCTCGGTTTCGAGTTGTCCGCATCGGCCTTGGTATAGGTGAAGGTGACGTCGAACAAGACGAATTGTTCGGCGGTGCAAATCGCGACGTTGAAGCATGCCGCTGCGATGGCCAAGCAGCCGGCAACCAACATTCGCCACTTGGCTCGCTGACTTGATCCAGTCACCATCGTGAGTTCCTTGTTCGAATCGGGGTGACCAAAGCGGCCTCGGGTGCTGAACCGCATTGTAATCCAGGGGCGAGATGGAAATCGCGAGGCGTGGGCGAGCGGCCCACTGACATTCCGTTGCCGATACGGGCTAAAGCAGGGTCCGGTACGGAAGCCGTGTCGCTAACGATTGGTATCGGCCGTTGCGAGCGGTTGAAGGGTGACTCGCGTGAAGCGATAGCGACAGTCATAGCTGCCTAAGAACAGCACGTCTTGGCGACGGGTTTGCCAGTAATCGGAGAGTGACAGCCGGGACGGTTCGCCTCGCCAATCGATCACCTGCTGGCCGTCAACGGTTGCGGAAACGCCGGAAGCCTTGACCGTGACGATGATCTGCGATGGCTGGTTCTGGCGGAACACCTGCCGCTCGACACGAGTTTCATTGGTCTGCACATTCGCGTTGTCGATATTTTCGATCGCCGAGACCTGCTTGCCATCGGCCGCATACCCAAGCAACACGGCGAAACGTTTGCCGCCGCTGAGTTGCCCCAAAAGCAAACCGTTGGGTTCATCGAGCGGCTCGGCGATGATGGTCAGTTGGTATTCTTGAGGGACCGACTGTGGGATTTCGATCCGCGCGCCGAAAGCTATGGGGCTGAGTAACGCCGCGGCTTGGGCGTCGCTTGCGGCCGATAAGGTCCACTGCCCAGAGACCGCGTCGCGGGTGGGATCGATCAGCCGCAGGAGGTCGATCACTTCCTCGCTGCCCTCGTTTCCGGCCTCTGCGAACACGGCCCGATCGTTGGGATGCACATCGCCGGCCGGAGCGGGGGTCTCGGGATCGACACGTACTTGAAAGTAACCCCAAAGCCTGACTGGCGGGGTTTCGACTCCAGCGGGTTGGTCGAGCGGTGTCATCGTCATGCGGTAGGACACTGCGGCGGGGCGATCGAAGGCCCCGATCGGAATCGACCGCTGGGCGAGCGCCGCGTCGCTGACGGAGACTCGTGTCCACGGCCCGCGCAGGGAGGTTTGCAGTTCCACGATCGGCTGCGCCAGGGCAAGGTCCGCTGGCATGTCCAGTTTCAACGAGACCGGTTGTCCTGGCCTCGGCACCGCGGGTTCGGGGGCTGCCCAGGCGCTATCGAAGAGCCGTTGGTGAGCTTTTCGGCTCTGGTTGGGGCCGGGCTTCCAGCCGAGCTGGAGTTTTTGAGATTCGGTAATGTACGAACGGTTCAGCGGGTGCCGATATTGGCCGAACGCCATCACGGAATCGTCGCCCGGTTCCGGGTGGGGAAGTCCGATCGTATGTCCCAATCCTTCGTGATAGACGACGCAGTCGCTGCCTCGGTAGGGAACTCGCCAGCCATCGCCGCTGACCAACCCCCAGCCCTTGCCCTGGTCCGCCAGATAGGTTGCCCGCGCACCGCCGCTGGCCGCACCGGGTACATGCACGCCATCTTCGGCCAAGGAGCCTTCGAAACGCCAACCGGTCGCGGTCGGGGCGAGTCGCGAGAAATCGTCCAGCGGTCGCCAATTCAGCTCGCTCATCACGATCAGGATGGGAAAGCCGCCGCCTTCGCCAGGACCGAATTCTAGCCTGCGATCGGTTTCACCCAGCGTGCGAAAGAAAATGCTATCCGCGTTGCCGATACGCAACTGCGCCGTCGTCAAACCCGAGACAATCGGTTCCGGGACGACGCGGACGTTCAGTCGCGACTGCCCCTGAAACTCACGCTCATGGAATTGCCGCAGTCTCTCGGCGTAGTGGTCGATTCGCTCTCGCCAATCCGGCAAGGCTTCGCGATCGGCCGATAAGAAGTAGACGATCGTGGCGTCGATCACCGCGATCGAATGCCGACCGTCCCAGGTTTTCATCTCCGCGACCACACGCCCCGTGGCCAGCGTCCCCAGGACTCCGGCAAACAGCATGGGGACCAACCANNTTGGCGAATGAGTGCATGATGAGGCCTGGCCTGAGAATCATCAGTCGGGTTGGTTGAGTGTGAGGGCGGAGCCGATCGCTAAATTTTGACATACACCTTGTTCCGATGCATCCAGAACAAAATCAGCCAGATCACGGCTAACACGGCGGTTCCGGTAATCAGCGGTGCGTACATCTCGCCGCCCATCGCTTCGGCCCATCCGGAGCCCAAATGTCGGTTGAGGTTATCGATGATGAACTCGGGCATGATCCATTCCATCACGTAGGCGACGATCGAATTCATGCCGAAGATCAGCAGCGGATAGGCCCAAAGGCGGTATCCCGCTCGGTCGCAAACGCCGTGCAGCAAGCCGAGGATCGCGAAGCACCAGGCGCCGCTGATCAACGTCCAGGACGGGGACCAAATCCGCTTGACGTTCGGGCACAGGCCGGTGAGGTCCAGCAGGTAACCGATTGCCAAGCCGCTCGCCGCGATCAGTGAGAATCGTGACAGTGTCCAGGATGTCGAACGATCGGCAC
>DITY01000343.1 GCA_002422955.1 Planctomycetaceae bacterium UBA6172 | reverse complement strand
GAGCGCCGGAGCGGTCGCTCGTTGCCGCGGAAGTACGACCGCTCGGATCCCTTGAGTTTTGCCGTTCCCCGAACCGACCGCACCACCGGAGGCCTGCCATGTCCCGTCCCAATCGCCGTGATTTTTTCGAGCAATCTTTGTTCGCTGCCGCCGCGGCGGCAAGCGTCACTGTGGGGGGCGAAGGGGATCGGTTGCTTGCCCAATCGCCGGTTGGTCAGGGACCCAACGACACGATCCATCATGCGATCATCGGCTGTCGCATCCGCGGCAAGGCGCACGCGGACGAGTTCGGGCGAATCCCCGGGGTGAAGGTGAATTATGTCTGTGATCCCGACCAAGAGCTCGCCGATCGGCTGGCCGATCAGGTCGAAAAGAAGCAGGGAAGTCGCCCCCAGATCGTCAAGGACATGCGGGTGATCTTCGATGACCCCGCGATCCACACCGTTTCGATCGCCGCGCCCAACCACTGGCATGCGTTGGCCGCGATTTGGGCGATGCAGTCTGGGAAGGACGTTTATGTCGAGAAGCCGGTCTGTCACAACGTGGCAGAAGGCCGGCGGATGGTCCAGGTCGCCCGGAAGACGGGACTGATCTGCCAAGGCGGTACTCAAAATCGCTCCTCCGGCCCGTTGGCCGAAGCGGCCGAATTCATCCGTGACGGAAAACTGGGCGACATCTCGTTAGCGCGAACGGTGATCTACGGTCAGCGGGGTTCCATCGGCGGTCCCGGCAAGTGCGAGATCCCTCCCCAAGTCGACTTCAATCTTTGGCTTGGGCCGGGGACAGATGAGCAACCTACCCGCTCGCAATTGCACTACGACTGGCACTGGGTTTGGGATACCGGCAACGGCGAACTCGGCAACAACAATATCCACATGATCGATATCTGCCGCTGGTTGCTGGGGCTTGAGGGTCTGGGCGATTCGGTTTTCAGTGTCGGCGGTCGGATGGGGTACGAGGATGCCGGGCAAACCCCCAACACGCAAATCGTGGCGCATCGCTTCGGCCCGAAGACGATCATTCAGGAAGTCCGTGGGCTCAAGACCGAACCGTTCGTTAAGCCGGCCAAGTCGGGCTACGTGATCTACGGATCGCAGGGGATCATCGCCGACGCGACGCTGTTCACGCCGGAAGGTGAACTGGTGCGAAAGTTTGATCGACCCGGGGTCAACCACTTTGCCAACTTCATCGACGCGGTCCGCAGCCGCCGTGTGGAGGATTTGCGAGCGGAGATCCTGGAAGGCCATCAATCAACCGGGCTTTGCCATGTCGGGAACATCTCCTATCGGCTCGGCGAGCCGCTGTCGGTGCCGGAAATCGAGGCCCGGTTGGCCGGCCCTGAAATCGATCCGGCGGTCCGCGAAACCTTCGCCGGGATGGTCGACCACCTACGGGAGAACGGTGTCGACCCAGAGCGGACGCCGTTGACCTTGGGCCCCACCTTGGCCATCGATGCCGCACGCGAACGGTTCGTCGATTCGCCGGATGCCGACGCCCTACTCAGCCGAACCTACCGCAAGCCGTTCGTGGTGCCGGCCGAGAACGAGATCTGAGCCGATGAAGCGGTCGGCTTTACGGATCGTCAAAACGCTTTCTGTTCGCTAGATTCTTTTGAGCGAACGGTTCGGTGGGTACATGTGCGGCACCGGACCGAGACCGCATCCCGACGGACCTGAGCCCTGCCGCTTTCATCGAGCCTTGCCCATTCATGTCGACCAAGCACTACATTTATCAGATCGAGAATCTGACCAAGAAGCATGGCCAAAAGGTGGTCTTGCAAGACGTTAACTTGGCCTTCTATCCCGGCGCCAAGATCGGCGTCCTGGGGCCGAATGGGGCGGGCAAGTCGACCCTGCTTAAGATTATGGCGGGTCAGGACAAGGAGTTTGAGGGAACCGCGACGCTGGGCAAAAAGTTCACCGTCGGCTACTTGTCCCAAGAACCGGCTTTGGATCCCAACCTGAATGTCGAGCAGAATGTGCTCACGGCGGTCGTCGAACGCCGCGCGATCGTCGATCGGTACAACGAGATCTCGGGGCTACTGGGCGAAGTCACCGACGACGCCGAGATGATGCGGTTGTGCGACGAGATGGCCGAGCTCCAGGACAAGATCGACGCCGGCAACCTTTGGGAACTCGATCGCCAGGTCGAGGTTGCGATGGCGGTGATGAATCTGCCGCCGGGAGACTCGGCGGTTACAAATTTGTCGGGGGGTGAAAAACGCCGTATCGCCCTCTGTCAGTTGCTGATTCGCCAACCTGACCTGCTGCTGCTCGACGAACCGACCAACCACCTCGATGCCGAAAGCGTGGCGTGGCTCGAAAAGCATCTCGACGACTATCCGGGGACCGTGGTCGCGGTGACCCACGACCGCTACTTCCTGGACAACGTCGCGAAATGGATCCTGGAAGTCGATCGCGGACGAGGCATCCCGTTCGAGGGTAACTACTCGGCCTGGCTCGAGGCCAAGGAAAAACGCCAAGGGATCGAACAGCGTCAGCAGAAAGCACGCGATCGGATGCTGACCCGCGAGCTCGAATGGATTCGCATGAGCCCGAAGGCTCGGCAGGCCAAGAGCAAGGCGCGAATCAAAGCCTACGAGCAGATGTCTCAGGAGGCCTTCCAGGAGCAACCCGACGAACTCGAAATCCAGATCCCGCCGGGCAAGCATCTCGGATCGCTGGTCATCGAGGGCGTCCATATTCACAAAGCGTACGGCGAGAAGGTGCTGATCGACGATCTGTCATTCCGGCTCCCGCCCGGTGGGATCGTCGGCGTGATCGGCCCCAACGGGACTGGGAAGACGACGCTGTTCCGCATGCTGACCGGCCAGGAGAAACCGGATAGTGGCGAGATCCGGATCGGCGAGACGGTCGATTTGGGATACGTCGACCAGAGTCGCGACAGCCTGGATAGTGATAAAACTGTTTACCAAGAAATCAGCGGTGGGCATGACGTCTTGGAACTGGGCGGGTCCGGTGGCAAGACGATGCATTCCCGCAGCTACGTCTCGAAGTTCAATTTCAAAGGTCCGGACCAGGAAAAGAAGGTTGGCATCCTGTCCGGTGGCGAGCGAAACCGGGTGCATCTGGCCAAGTTGCTCCGCAAGGGTTGCAACGTGCTGTTGTTGGACGAACCGACCAACGACTTGGACGTCGATACGTTGCGATCGCTCGAAGAGGCGATCATGAATTTCGTCGGCTGTGTGGTCGTGACCTCCCACGACCGTTGGTTCCTCGATCGTCTGGCTACGCATATCCTGGCGTTCGAAGGCGACGGCAAGTTGTATTGGTGCGAGGGCAACTTCGAGGTCTATGAACAGGGGCGACGTCAACGCTTCGGAGAAGATATTGAGGAAGGCGCCAAACGAAGATACAAGAGCATCCATGCGACCTGACAAGGGACTCCCTTGCGGTGTCGATCGGCCATCACGTGGCCAATAGTTCGCGGAATCGGCGGCAGCCTCTCGGGGTTGCTAGGCCGACTCGGTCGAGGCACCAACGATTGGTGTCGCCGGGGAAATTGATCCTTTTACCATCCCACGATTTACTATGACGATTCTCAGAGTTGGTCCCAATGCCGCCTATTCCGATGGCTGGGATTCCGTATTCGGCGGTAAGAAAGCGAAGCCGGGCGCGGAAGCGCAAGCCGCCAAGTCGACCAAAGCGACTGCTAAGCCGGTAGCCAAATCGGCCGCTAAGGCGAAGTCCGCGAAGGCGACGGCGAAGACCTCGGTCAAGGCCGTGGCGAAAGCTGCCAAACCGGTTTCGGTCAAAGCCAAGGCCTCCCCCAAGGTGGCGACGAAGGCGGCCGTTTCTAAGAAGCCGGCTGTCAAGAAGGCGGTCACCAAGCCCGCGGTGTCGAAGAAGGGCAAAGCGTGATCTGTCGCGACGCGGTCTGATTCCCACCCCTCCATCCCATCGGTTTTGATGTCCGCTCCGTCGCCTCCGTCAGCACTACGCGACGCGCTGCATCAGGTCGTGAGTTATCTCAATTTTTCCAGCGGCACGTCGGACCCCAAGACGCTCGCCGCTTGGAATCGATTGTACGCGGAGGCTGCGGAAGGCAAGCCACTTGCCGGACCTCCGGCCTGGCTGATCATCCGGCAATGGCTGGAGGAAACCGCTGCCGATCTGGCGGAGGCGTCCTCCCGCCCAGGGCACTATGACCAGGCCTTCCGCTTGCTTCGCCTGGTCTTCAGCGAAGCCCTGCCGGCTTATCTGGATCGGCATAAGGATCTGCTGTTCCATCAACCTCCGGAGGAGGTCTTCACCGGATTTTTTCTGGGACGGGTCGCCGAGCGGATCCTGCAAGTGCTGGCCGAACACCCCGAATTTTCTTCGGCGGATGGGAGAGGGACAGTCGGGCAGGAAGATGCCGAGTCTGCAGCTGATCGGCGGTTGATCACCGAGGCGTTTCAGCGGATGGATGACTACGTCGGTTATCGACCGATCCCGCTGTTGGATAAGGCCCCCGGGATGCCTTACCCGGGGGAATGGGTCCGTCCCGTTCCGCTGTACATCGCCGGCGCTGGCGTTGCGGACGGGCCGTATCAGGACGTGATCAATCGGGCGATGGAGGCACTTCGCTCGACTGACCCCGGGATTCTCAGGGCGGCCTCGTTCGATCCCTCGCGACTGGCGGAATTGGCATTTGACCCTCGGGCCTACGATTTCGATCACCCGGTCCATCGCCGAGCCAATTACATCTTTGGCCATTGGGATCCGAACCATATCGACTCGCAAGGGTACTACGACCGCTACGTGATCCGTCAGGTTGTGCTAGTCGCGTTGCTCGACCGAGTTCGCGAGGACGCCGGGGCGGATTCGCCCGCGGAGGAGTTGCTGGAAGAGGCGGCATCGGTTCTTGCCGGCACCATTTTGATGGGCAGCGGGATCAGTGGTTGGGGGCCCACGGCGCACTCCGGCGATGTCACGCTGAAGTCGCTGATGGACCCGATCGCGACCTATCGGGATGATTTTTATCACGATCGGATCGACCGGTTGTCGCCTCGTCACCGAAATCGGTTGCGAGAGGAGATGCGAATCCGCCGGCAGCCTTTCGGCGCCGCCCGCCAGCACCTCAATGCGGCGCTGGCCCAACTCCGCGCCAAGCAGTTGCAGCATGTCCAACTCGCGCGGACGTATGCCCGCATCGGCTACCCGGACGCCGCACTGAAACAAGCGGATGCGGTTCCCGTGACGTCGGCGCGGCTGATGTGCCGGATCGATTGCCTGATGTCCGGCGGGCTGCGCAGCTTGCGAGCTGGCGATTTGGAGACAGCTTCGGCCGTGCCGGAGCAGGTTTTCAGCCTGCTACTGCGGGCGGTCGATTGCGGTGCCTGTGTCGACCCCTGGAACATTCTTTATTTCGGTGGCAACTTCAATCTGTTCCCCGGCCCGGAACACGGCGTCCACGATCACCGGGTCGATGACTTGGTGCAGCTCGTGGAGCAGCACTTCGGTTACATGGCGAGGGTTTGGAGCGAGGCCGCGGCCCGTGACGACGAGGCGGTGGATGCCCGCATCGAACGCCAATTCGAGATCGCGTCCCAATGGTGGCGTCAGTACGCCGCCCACACGGTCGATTCCGTGGAAGCGGTCGACCCGGCGGAATCCTACGAGTCGGCCAAACGCGTCGCGCGGGCGCTGCGGTTGTGGCACCGTGGCGGGGCGGCCGCTGGTGACGTCGCCTTTTGGGCACCGCACGCCGAGCTGTTCGACTCGCCGCGTGCCTATGCCTTGGTGGTCGGGTCGCTGTTAGACCGACAGGACTTTGTCGCCTCGATGGCACTACTGATTCATTGGCTCGAAAACGCCCCGCGAATCGGGCTCAGGCTAGGCGGAAGTTCGCTGCCCTTGCTGGCCGTTCGTTGGCTGGTGCGTTTGCGGGCCGCGGCCGGGATTCGGTCGGATGAAGGCGACTCGCCCGGGTCGGGCCAAGTGGCAGCGGGTTGTCTAACCATACCGATGCAGGACGCGTGGTGTCTGGCCCGCAAGTTCCTTGACTACCTGGAAGCGAATGCCGAATCGTTTTGGTCAGCTCCGCGTTTTTCGCTGGGCAAAGCCCGCCGTAAGCCCCGTGACTGGGACGCCGAACTGGCGGGTGATCTGACCGAACCGCGGGGTGACGGTTCGGCCGATGGGGAGGATACGGGCGAGGCCGAGCCTGACCGGTACGCATCCGCCTTTGAAGACCGGAGCTACCGGGACACGACGGATGACGGCAACGAAGGGATGATTTTTGGAGGGGCGGGTTCGCGCGCGGAGGAGGAACAGGACGATTTGGAAGCCGAGTCCAAACGCCTGGTGGAGCATCTGGCCTTCCTCGAATCGCTCGCGCGGATGTGGGCGATCGCGGCCGATATCGGCTATGCCTCAGGGGATCGATCGCGAGCCGCGGCCCCGGGCGATCCGCTCTCCTGCCCCGACCAATCCGACCCAACGGGGGCGATCGGTGCCGGGTGGCCGTCCGGACAGTCGCTGTCCGCGGATCAGCTCGCGCATCGGTTGTCAGCTTTCAGCGGTTGGGCCGCTCGCGCGGCAGAAAACCGTCGCGGCTTGCTCGAACTGCTCGACGCCGTGCGGAACTACGCTGTGTCCGCGCGGGGCACGGACAACGATTCGATGCGGAACTATGACCGTCGGCGGATGCTTCGCGACTCGTTGCTCGAGCGGATCATTGGCACCACGGTGGAGATATCGGATGCCCGTCGGATGATCACCGGCGTGCTGATCGCGTATCGCAATCGGCATCCCGAGTTGACCGCCAAGCCGGATGAGTCGCTGCTCGAGATGGGGGCGGATGACACGGTCGCGGTGCAGATGTTCGCCGCGCTCATCGCCGACGATCATGAGTCGGCGCGTCGGCAGTTTCCCCAAATGCTGGCATCACTCGGCCAGTCGTGCTTGCTGTACATCCCGCTTTCTCGTAGCGGCGACCCGGTCGAGATTTTTTCGGCTCGGCTGTTGCAGCGCATGCTCCATCACCTGCTGCATCGGATGCCGCGCCGGGGGTTGTTCGTTGAAGCCTGTCAGTTAGTCCAGGAGGCCCGCTTGATGGAGCAGCGTAACCCGATCGGGATGGGGGCGGTCACCGAGTTTGACGGCTTGTTCCGCATCGGTTTTCGCTCCCTCACCACATCGCTGGTCGCGTCGGTTCGCAGTTGGCCGACAACCAATCGAACCGATCGCACCCAGGAATTGATCCGGCAACTCGAGTCGCTTACCGAAACGATGTTATCGAGTTGGTTAGCTCATAGCCAAACGTTGCGGTTGTCATCGCTGGAATTGGTCTCGGACGACCGCAGTTGGGAGCAGTTGGTCGCCTTCAT
Organism: Planctomycetaceae bacterium UBA6172; assembly: GCA_002422955.1. Taxonomy (GTDB): domain Bacteria; phylum Planctomycetota; class Planctomycetia; order Pirellulales; family Pirellulaceae; genus UBA6163. The sequence goes on along the minus strand of DITY01000343.1, from coordinate 16,390 downwards.
CCGACGTTATGGCGATCCGCTGTTCACGCAAAACTTCCTGAAGCTGTCTAACGTCCGCGCGATCCTGCACCAGGGGGTGAAGCAATGGATCGACACGGTTCTGCAGTCTCACGAAGAGATCCTGATGACGCCGCTTTTCGAAGGCTTGACGAGCGGCGAGTTGGACCGGGCCGAGGCCGAGCGTTGGTTGGCATTGGTGTTCGAATCGATACTCGATCACCATGCGGAGTTTCTTGATTACAACAGCACGACCACTCAGAGCGATCGTGGTGACCTGATCTACATGTTCCACGATTTCCTGCGTTTGCGGGTGCGATACGATCGTGTCGCTTGGAACCTCAAGCCGGTGTTCTGGGCCCATGAAATTTTGGTTCGCAATCGCCTCGATTCGGCGGCCGGAATTTGGCGAAGGAGCCTGTCCGATCGGATCGGCGCCAAGGCCGAAATTTATGTCGGGAAACTTCGCGCCTTGCAGCGGGAATATGCGATGCGAATGCCGACCGTGGCCGATCGGATTTTGGAACGGTTTGTGCAGCCGATGACCATCGACCGAATGCGAGCCTTGGTCGAGCCTGCCGCGCGGGATGCCGAGGCGAATCGCCCGAGCGTCGCTTTCGAGCTATTGGAGCGTGAAGCCGGATTCCTCACCCAGCACCCGACCGGTGTCGGGATCGACATGCCGGCCTGGTTGGCGGCGTTGGAAGAAGAGATCGAAACGGTCGCCAGGCGACACGGAGGAAATGAGATCGATGTGATGGAACTGGTCACCATGCCGATCCGGCCGCTGGGTCCCGACGAACTGCGAGCTCAATTGAGCGTCGCCCGCACGCCGATCCAGAGAATCGATCCTGATTGAGCCCCTGATGACGAACTGCAAGCTCCGTTGACCGTCGCCCGCGGGCAATGAAGACGCCTACCAAAAATGGGCTCCTGACTTTCGCACGCCGACGAGTTGGCAAGTCCTCGTGGCGATCCGCGCCGGCCAAAGGTGACTACATCTCTTCCGCCAGCTTTTTCCTCCGCGACATCAACAGCTGAATCGCGTCGTAGAACGCATGGGCCACGATCGCGATCAGCAGGCTTTGCGACCCCAACACGATGGCCCCGAGGTAGATGCCCATCAGCGTTGCCAAAATGGCGTACGCCGGGGTGACGGGATGCATCAAGCCGAAGGCCACCGCGCTGGTCACCACGCCCATGATGAGCTTGGCCGGCGTCGCCAACTCCTCGGGGCCGATGAGCCAGGCCATCAGCCAGCCCCGCACCAGCAACTCCTCGCCGACTCCCGCCGCTATCGACAACGCGATCAGTTCGCTCGGACGGAGGCTGAGGAGTGCCGCGACCAGCGGGCTTTGCTCCAGTTCGCTCAGTTCGCGAAAAGGTTCCCAGTCGATCCGCTGGATCACCTCCACGACGGCGATCATCGGCAGTGCGGTGACGATTCCCCAGCCGAGTATGGTCGCTAGCGACCGCGGATCCAGCTCGTGCAATTCGGGCAGCCACTTCCGCACATCCACGCCGCTGAGCCAGCCGAGGAAAATCGCCAGGAATCCCAATCCCATTTCGAACGCGATCGCGTTCCGAAAAACTTCGTCGGGTGGCCCTGTCGAAATGAAAGCGTCATCCGCATCCCCGCGGTCGTCGTCGCGCTGCGGTTCGCGTGAGTTCATGCGCTGGCCTTGAGGTCGATTGAGCCGGAAACGGAGAATCTATAGATTGACAGGATTCCGGCATCTGGAAAACCGGCCCTCCACGAGCTCGTACCGATTCCGCCCCCTCCATCCTCCCCGCCTCCCCGCTTCGGGTGATGACCAGGGGCGCTGACCAAGCTACTCCCATGTCACAGTGTTTGGTCAGTTTCGGTTCGAACCTCGGCACTCGAGAGTCCGCGATCGCCCAAGCCGCCCGCGACATGGCAGGCCGGTCGAGGGTTGCGAACTTTCGCGCCAGCCGACTGTATGAAACCCCGCCGATCGGCGGCCCGAGTGGTCAGGAGCCGTTTCTCAATGGTGTCGCCGCTTTCGATACGGATGCGGATGCCTGCGAGGTGCTCGGATGGTTACAAGACCTCGAGGACCGTCTGGGACGCCTTCGCAAGCAGCGTTGGGGGGCGCGGGCGATCGATTTGGATGTGGTGCTCCATGGCAACCTGATCGGCGGGGCGAGCGACCTGACGGTTCCCCATCCCCGTTACACGGCGCGACGGTTCGTCTTGAGACCGGCGTGCGATGTGGCGGCGGAGTATCGGGACCCACGCTTCGGTTGGTCGATCGGCCGCTTGGCGAGGCACCTCGATGCCGGCAACGCGTCGATGGCATTGGTCGGTTGTGATGCGGCCACCCGGCGCGACTTGTGCCAGCGGTTGCGTTCCCGCTTCGGACTTTTGACCTTTGAAGAGTGCCCACTCCCCGGCCCGATGTCGGTCATCGCCAATGCGCCGTCGCTGGCGGAGCGTGTCGCGGTCCCGCAGGGCGACACGGAGCGGGGTAGCGGTGAGGGTGAACCTGGGCGGGTTCGGGTGCTGGATGACGCGCCCTGGGTTTCGGCCTTCGTGCCCGACTTACCGACTCAGGCAGGTAACGGCGGAAGTCCCACAGGGTCGGGGGGGCGGATCGACGAAGAATACCAGCAGCGCTCCGTCCCGCGTTTGATCGCCCGCATGCAATGGACTCGGGAGGAAGAACGCTGGCCGGCGCCGCACCGGATATGGCCTTTCACCAGCGGTTGGCCTGAGTATCGCTTGGAGGTGGATGACCTCGACTGGGCGGCTGGAGAAATTAAATCCGCACTCGATTCCATGCGGTGCGCGATCATGCCCGTCACCGAGGATGGGAATTGGTGGTAGGTCGGTGGTCATTTTGGCCGGTGCGAACCCATTGTCCTCGCGGGTTGTGCCGATCGTTGGGCGTAGCCTGCCGGTATCGAGAACGACGGACATGACCGCGGTGACGCCTGGCCCTGATGGGCCGGATGAGTGCGGCGAAACGGCTATGCCCATCGTGTCGCGCGAAACTTCTTTTGTCGTCCCCGGTGGCCCAACCGCCGAAAACACAAGCACCCGCCTGATGAACACTGTCCGCCGCAGGACGGGGTGATCAGGACGTTTGCCGATACAATCGACCGGTTTCAACAAGATGGCTCAAAAAGATACGTTCCGAATCGTTACCCGGGCCGCGGATGGCTCGCTGCAGATCCGGGATTACCCGAACCTCGAATCGATCCTGCACTCCTACCACCAAATCGGTGTTGACGATTGCAGCACCGACCTCGCGCTCCGTGGGCTGCCCGTCTTTCGGGGGTTGGTGGGACCGATGCCCGAGGGACGGAATGTGGTCCGATACGAAACCGGCGAGGTGTTCGAAATGTTGACGAAGGAATGGGGGGTGGCCAAGCCTCGCAAGCGAGAACGGGCTCGCGGCACGGCCGGTCCCGTTTCCACCCGAGTAGCGGGCTGACGGTCTCCCCTTCCCTTCCCTTCCCCGCAATTCTGCCCGAGCCTGTTCGGGCAACCCGCTCCTATCTTCCCGCTCGCCTCGGCAATCCCTCCGGATCTTCCCCCTGTCCCGATCCGGGCCGTGAGTGAGCCTGTCGGCTGCGTGAGTCCGTTCCGCTGCGTTTCCAGCGGCAACGGCGGCTCACGCTTGGGCAACGGAGGTTTCGGTCCCTGGACGATTTCGTCCCTGGCGTGGTCTCACCCAACCGCGCGAGGGACAGATCGTTCTCCCTGGTCCAGGGACCGAAGCCTCGCCCCCGGCTCACGCCATCGGAAGAATCCTCGCGATTCGGTTTTCCGAATCATCCCCCGTGGGCTATCATCAGGCCTGTCTCGGTTCGAGCGGGCGGAAGGCCTCCGCTCGCTTGACGTTCCTGATTTGGCGGGTCCGGTGCCATGACTTTTGTATCCAAGGATGGCGGGATGAGAACGCAATCAACGACTCGGCATGAGCCGTACCCCACGCTCGCTTTCCACGGCACCGCAACTCGCGGGACCGACGGAAAACTGCTTGACGCCTATCAGCAAACGATTCAAGGCACCAAGCTGAGCTGGACCGGTCATTACCATCTCCGCAAGATTCTGGGACGTGGCGGCCAGGGTGAGGTCTATCTGAGCGAATATCGCGGCACGGACGAGTTCACATTGCCGGTCGCGATCAAGATTTTCTCGCCGGAGCCCTACGCGTCGGCTCGCCATTACGACGATGCGATGACCCGGATCGCGCGGATCGCGGCGCGGATCGCTCTGATCCAACACGACAACGTTCTGGATATCCAGAACTTTCTCGAACGCGATCGGATCCGGATCATGATCATGGAATGGGTCGATGGATACGACCTCAGTCGGTTGGTGAAGCCCGCCTGCCTGCGCGGTCTGGAGGGCAAGGTGACCACGCGACGTTGGAAGTACATCAACGAAGTGATCCTGACCAAGGGGCCAGTGCAGTCGCGTTTCAAGGCTGGGGTCGCGGTCGCGATCGTGCGTGAGTGTTTGGGGGCGTTGGCCGCCCTGCACCGCGAAGGGATCGTGCACGGCGACGTTAAGCCGGCCAACATCATGCTCAAACGCACCGGTCATGCCAAACTGATCGACATGGGATCGGCGATCGATTTCAATCATCCGCCGCGGGATCGCGATTGCACGCCGATCTATGCGGCACCGGAATTGCTGGAGAACAACGAGATTTCTCCACGCAGTGACTTGGCCAGTGCCGGTTACGTTTTGATCGAATTGTTGAGCGGTCAAAATCCCTTCGCCGGCAACCTGAATTTTCGCGAACTCTTGGAGGCCAAACGCGAATTGCCGCAGCGACTGGAGCAATTGCTGCCCGACGAAGTCCTGCGCAACGAATTGCTGATGAACTTCCTGCGGGGCTTGATCGCCCCTGATCCCAATCGCCGTTTTCCCAGCGCGGAGGCGGCGGAGTTGGTCGATCAGGGGGCCGCCGCATTCCAACGTCAATTGATCATCGGTAACATGGCGACGGAATACGACAACGACATCCGCGTGTGGCTCGAAGAGCTGCGGCAACTGGATATTGGTTAACGGCATCGATGGATTCACAGCATTTGGACGTAGCGGTCGAAGCCGCTAAAGCCGGGGCAGCCGAACTGATGTCCCGCAGGCACAATCGGGTCGTTTCCGAGAAAGGCCCTCGCGATCTGGTGACCGACGCCGATATCGCCGCCCAAAAGGCGATCCGTGACATCCTGGAACGCGCCTGGCCCGCCTATGCGTTTGTCGGCGAGGAAGAGGGCGAAAATCAGCCTCCCGAAGAGGTGCGCCGCGGCGAGCTCGATGCCCCCCCCTGTTGGGTAGTTGATCCGCTGGATGGAACGATCAATTTCGTTCACGGTCTGCAGAACTTTGCGGTCTCGATCGCCTTGCACGCCCGGGGAAAGATGCGTTTGGGCGTGGTTTACGACCCAGTCTATGAGGAGTGGTTTACCGCCATCGATGGTGGACCGGCGTGTTGCAACGGACGCGTGATGAGGTCCAGCGGTTGTGAACGAATGGGCGACGCCCTCATCGCTTGCAGTTTCCCCTCCGGGGTCGACCGACACGCCCCGGAAATCGCGCAGTTTGTGAACGTGCTCGAAAATTGTCGATCGCTTCGCCGCCTCGGCTCGTGCGCTCTCAATCTCTGCTATGTTGCCGACGGCCGGTTGGACGGTTATTGGGCGACCTGTGTCAAGCCTTGGGATTCGGCCGCGGGTACCGTGATTTGCCGCCAAGCAGGCGCGGTGATCACCGGTTATGATGGTGGGCCGCTGGACGATTGGAATCCCAAATTCGCCGCCGGCTGCAATCGACGGCTCAATCGTCAGTTGACCGGTTTGCTGGCCGGTTAGCGACTCGTTGCCTCTCACCAAGTCACTCGCACGCCGTTGCCGCGTCTCAGTGATCCTCAACCCATTTAACTCTCCGGATTGACATGCCCGCTCCGACCGGTTCGTCCAACGATGCCGCCGCTATTGTGGCGATCACTCAATCGCTCCTTGACGCGATTTTCCGAGGGGATTGGGCAACCTACACCCAAATCTGCGCGGATGACATCACGGCGATCGAGCCTGAGGGGCGTGGCCACTTGATTGAAGGCTTGCCGTTTCACCAAACCTATTTTCCGGCGAAGCCTCGCAATCCCAAAACAGACTCGCTGCCGACGGTCACCATCAGCAGTCCCCACGTCCGAGTCATGGGTGATGCCGCTGTGATCGCCTACGTGCGACTCGTGCAATCGCGAGACTCCCAAGGCAGCGTCACGGTCTCGGCGACCGAGGAGACTCGCGTTTGGCAGCGGGTGGCGGGCGACTGGAAACACGTCCATTTCCATCGCTCACCGATCGCGTGACATGACTGCTGTTCCCGAAGTCATCCGGCCAACCCGGGTCGAGCAATTGGTGGATGTGGTTCGCGAGCACGCCCGCATCCATGTGGTCGGCGCGGGTACCAAATCAGCCATGTCCGCGGCCAGGCATGACGCGCTCCGCTGCGAAATGACGGGGCTGTCGGGCGTCATCGAGCATCAGCCGTCCGAGTTCTTGATCACGGCTTTTGCCGGTACCCCGATCGCCGAGCTACAGAATACGCTTCGGCTGCACGGCCAGTATTTACCCTTCGACCCACCGCTGGTGGCTGCCGGGGCGACGATCGGCGGAACTTTGGCCGCTGGGCTCAGCGGTCCCGGGAGACTGCGTCATGGCGGCGTGCGTGACTTCGTCATGGGGGTCCGTTTCGTCGATGGATTGGCGAAGGTTTGCACCGCGGGCGGACGGGTCGTCAAGAATGCCGCTGGCTATGACATTCCCAAGCTCTTGGTTGGCAGTTGTGGTTATCTCGCCGCGATCTTCGAACTGACGCTCAAGGTGTTTCCGCAACCGACTAACGACCGGACCCTCCGGATCGATGCCGGTGACTTGGCCACGGCCCTGCGACTGCAGTCGATCTTGGCGCGGTCTCCGATCGAGATGACTGCCATCGACCTAGAACCCGACGCGACTTTGTGGGTGCGTTTCGAAGGGGACCCACCGGCGGTCGATTCCTTGACTCGGCGAATTCGAGACTTGGTCGCAGGCCTGAGTCCCACCGCAACGGTCGATGTCTGCGGCGATCCCGACTCGGTTTGGCGGCCACTGTTGAACGGTTCGTGGGCGGGGGCTGGCGACTCGTGGGTGCGGGTGCCGATCTCCCCGGGTGACATCGCTTCGTTGGACTTGGAACTGGCCCAGAGGATCGCTCCGCGTCGATACAGCGTGGCGGGGAACTTGGCCTGGATCCGCTGGCCTGCCGCCCGCCCTCTCGATCAGCTCGATGAGTTGCTGCGGCATTTGCACCTCGGCGGCTCCGTCCTGATCGGGCAGTCGAGCCGATATCGTCTGGGGCAGCGCGGCAATGTCTCGATGACCCGTCGGATCAAGCAGGCGCTCGATCCCGATGGTAAGTTTGTCGGCTTTGCCTAGCACCCGCCGCCGACCTCCAGCCACCTTTCGACACCTCGATTCGTCCCCTACGGCTTGACCGATGTTGCATCGTATTTCTACCGAGACGCTCGGTCCGCGCGGCGAAACGATGGCCGAGGCGGTGACCCGCTGCGTCCATTGCGGGTTCTGTTTACCGACCTGCCCGACCTACGACCTCCTGGGGGACGAAGCCGATTCGCCCCGCGGACGTATTTTTCTGATGAAAGAAGTGCTCGAGGGGAACCTCGATCCGCAACAGGTGGCTCCGCACATCGATCGCTGCTTGGGCTGCGTCTCTTGCCAAACCGCCTGCCCTTCGGGCGTTCCTTATGGCGACTTACTCAGTTCCTACCGTGCCTCGTATCCGAAGTCGTCGGCGCGGTCCTTTTTTGCCAAACTCCGTCGCCGGATTGCATCGCTGACCGTGCCCTATCCGCGACGATTTGCCTGGGCGCTGCGGATGGGCCAGTGGTCAGGGCCGCTGACAAAACTGGCCCCGCGCGGTTTGAAGCCGCTGGTCGATCTGCTGCCCGCGTCATTGCCCGATCCGCAAACGCCACCGGAGGTTTCGCCGGCCCTCGGCGAGCAGCGTGCCGAGGTGATGTTGCATGTGGGCTGCGCCGCGCAAGTACTCAATCCCGACATCACGGCTTCGGCGATCCGCGTGCTGACCCGCGCCGGGGTCACGGTTCACGTTCCGAGGGGGCAGGCTTGTTGTGGCGCCTTGCATTGGCATATGGGCGACGCCGATCGCGCTGCCAAGTTTGCCAAGCAGAATGTCACAGCTTTCGGCAATCGCTCGATCGCGATCATTTCGACCGCGGCCGGTTGTGGCAGCGGCATGCACGAATACCCGCTGATCCTCAAGGGCGATCGGCAGGAAGCAGCCGGGGCCGATTTCGCTCATCGCGTTAGCGACTTTAGCGTTTTTCTCGATCGACTCGAACTGGCCCCGCTATCGGTCTCGCGACCGCTGCGGATCGCCTACCACGACGCCTGCCACCTCGCCCATGCCCAAAAAATTCGCAAGCCACCGCGCGACCTGCTGCGGCGCATCGGCGGTGTCACCGTGGTTGAATTGATCGATCCTGAGTTCTGCTGCGGCTCCGCGGGGACCTACAACATCGACCAGCCCGAAATCGCTAGTCAGTTGGGGATGCGGAAGGCACAGGCGATCCTCGATTCGGGGTGCGAGGTGGTGGCCCTGGGAAACATCGGCTGCCAGGTCCAGATCGAACAATACCTCCGCAAGCTCGGCAGCAACATTCCCGTGCTGCACGTCGCCCAGATCCTCGATCGGGTTCAGGATGGCCGCCTGGAGGCGATGCTGACTCCCGGGGCGGTTGCCGCGCGCGGCTAATCGCTCAAGTGCACGGTCCGGCCGGGCGTTCACGGATACGGGGAACCCGGCTGAGCGAACGAACGATCCGATCAGGCGAGCAGTTCGTTGACCAGGCGGCCATGCACGTCGGTCAGTCGGAAATCACGACCGGCGTAACGGTACGTCAACTTCTCGTGATCGAAGCCGAGCAGGTGCAACAGCGTGGCATGCAGATCGTGGACGTGGACGCGATTCTCGACCGCCTTGAAGCCGAATTCGTCGGTCGCACCGTGGACATGGCCACCGCGAACGCCGCCCCCGGCTAGCCACATCGAGAATCCCCAATGGTTGTGATCGCGACCATTGATCTTACCGGCATTGGAGCCTTCCTTGGGGAGCTCGACAGTCGGGGTCCGACCGAACTCACCACCCCAGATGATCAATGTGTCTTCGAACAGCCCCCGTTCCTTCAGGTCGGTGATCAGCGCGGCGATCGCGGCATCGCATTGTCCGGCCAACCGCTTGTGATTGACTTCGATATCGTCGTGGTTATCCCACGGTTGACCGGCGCCGTGCCAGACCTGGATGAAGCGGACTCCGCGTTCCAGCAGCCTGCGGGCGATCAGCAGTTGACGTGCCTGCACACCCGGGCCATAAGCATCCAGCGTGGCTTGGGATTCGCGAGTCACGTCGAACGCTTCGGCCGCTTCCGATTGCATCCGGTAGGCTAGCTCGAACGATTGGATTCGCGATTCTAGTTGCGGGTCTTCGTCACGGGCCTGCTGGTGCTGCCGATTGAGCGCCTGGATCAGGTCCAATTGACGTCGCTGATCATCGGTGGTGACCCGCCGGTTCTCGATGAACTCGATCAGCTTGTCGATCGATTGGTGTTGGGTGTCGATGTAGGTCCCTTGGTAGATCCCGGGCAGGAATCCCGCCTGCCAATTCTGGGACTCCTGGATCGGATAGCCGCCGGGACACATCGCGATGAAGGCTGGCAAATTCTGGTTCTCGGTACCGAGCCCGTAAGTCAACCACGATCCCATGCTGGGACGGACTTGACGGGCCTCGCCCGTATTCATCAACAGCAGCGATGGCTCATGATTGGGGACGTTGGCATGCATCGAGCGGATCACGCACAAGTCGTCGGCGTGGCGACCGACATTTTCGAACAGTTCGCTGATCTCGATGCCACTTTCGCCATACTTCTTGAACTTGAAGGGTGACGGAAAGACCGAGCCCGTCTTGCGTTCGGTCTTCGGCGTCTCACCTGGTAACGGCTGGCCCGCATACTTTTCCAGCGATGGCTTGGGGTCGAACGTATCGACGTGGCTGGGGCCGCCATTGGCGAAGATATGAATGACACGTTTGGCTTTGGGAGCGAAATGCGGCTGTTTGGGCAGCAGCGGATTGACTCCGGCCGTCTCCGCGGAGGCCTGGCCGGCCATCAACGGGTGGAGCGCGAGCGCTGCCATTCCCATTCCGGAGCGGTTGAGCCATTCGCGGCGAGTCAGTGGCGGAAACATGCTGAAAAACCTCGGGGTGTCGGGGCCGTGTCCATCACGATGCGGATCAATCGACGAAGGCGAACTCATTGGATGCCAGCAAGGCTTGCGCCAACAACGCCCAGGAATCGAGCGGTTCGGGCAGTGGCGTCGGCTGCTCCTTCTCGGATTCGAAGACTCGCTTCGGCGGCCCGTCGTAGCGAATTCGCACGGTCCAGGTGAACGAATCGTGTCCAGGACCCGTTTGGCAATCGGTGACGAAGTCCAATGTCTGGCCGGCGCGAACCGCGATCCCTTCGGCCTGAGTCTTGGTCTCCGAATGGTGGGCGGTCCATTGGCCGAGCGGTGGGCTGCTGGCCGCTGCCACATCGACTTCACCGACCAAGGGGGGCTGTCCACCGTCCAGTAACAGCGTCGCGCGGACGCCATCCCCTTCCTGGGCGTCATGCTTGAGCGTTCCCGAAACTCGGACCGTCCCGTCTTCAGGGGCGATCCAACGCCTGACAACGGCATGGTTCAGGTCGTTTCCGGCATGGCCCCCCTGCGGCGACAGCATCGCCCAACCGAGCTTGCCGTCCGGTAGCCCGTCCGCGCCATGCCAGCGGCCGTCGACAAAGTTCGGCAGACGTTCGAAGCCGCCGAGCCGATGGGTCGCGGGATCGAACGGTCCGTAGCCGCACAGCCAGCGTTCGCTGACCGTCGTCGGGCTGACCGGAGATTCGAGAAACTCATTCATCAGCGACAGTTCCGCATCGCTCGGATCACGCGCTAGGGTCTGCCGTGTCAACCACCGAATCGCCGCGGCGTTTCCTTCTCGACCCGCGATTTCCGATACTTGCCGCCCGAGCACGCTCGCTTGTCGTGCGATGAAGCCGCTATTGAGCAGGAACAGCCCCTGTTGTGGGACGCTGGTACGTGGCCGGGACGGGCTGTGCGCATCCAGGCTGGCCATGTCGAAGTTGCGGAAAAAGCCTGGCAAGTTTTGACGATCGAGGTAGGCATAGATCGTCCGCCGCGGCGGGAACGGGGCTTGCTCGATCTTGACGGCCTTGCCGCCCAGGGTCCGGTCCAGTTCGCCGCTGGCAGCCAACAATCGGTCCCGCAGCGTTTCCAAATCGCGACGTTTTCGATTCGCCCGCCAATACAACTGGTTGGCGGGATCGACCGTCTCCCCCGGCTCCCGCGCGATGCTCGATTGGGCATACGCCTGGCTGGTCATGATCCGGCGGATCAGACCTTTGATGCTGCCGCCATCTTCATTGAACTCGACCGCCATTTGATCGAGCAGATCCTGATGCCGTGGCGGCGGACATCGCGTCCCCAGGTCGCTCGGGCTTTCGGTCAATGACTCGCCCATCAAGTGCATCCAGACGCGGTTCACGAGCACTCGCGCCGTCAACGGGTTCGACGGTTCGGTGATCCGCTCGGCCAGTTCCAACCGGCCGCTACCGCTGCCGAACGGCAGCCCTTCGGGGGCTAGGAACGTGACGAAGCGACGCTCGACCGCGTCGCCCCGATTTCCTGGATTACCCCGGATCAAAATCCGCGACTCGCGAACTTCGGTGGAGTCGACCAATCGATGGGCAAAGGGTTCGCCGCCCGGTTCATCGGTGTTGAGAAACACGCCGAACAGCGCGTAGTAATCCGCCTGGCTGACGGGATCGTACTTGTGGTCGTGGCAGCGGGCGCAGGCCAGCGTCATCCCCATCAGTCCCCGCGTGATCACGTCCAAGCGGTCGTCGATGATGTCGTGCCGATTGTTCAGGAATCGCCGGCCGAGTGTCAAGAAGCCGAGGGCCGGCAGATCCGCTTCGCCCCCGGGGATCAGATCGGCCGCCAATTGCGCCCGCACAAATTCGGCGTAGGGAAGGTCACGATTGAGCGACGCGACCAGCCAATCCCGGTACCGGTAGGCCTCGGGGTATTCGCGATCCTCCTGAAAAACATAGCCCTTCGTATCGGCGTAGCGGGCGAGGTCCATCCAGTGACGTGCCCAGCGTTCGCCGAAATGCGGCGAAGCGAGCAACTCATCGACCGTCGCCGCGATCACCGCCTCGTCTGGTCGTGGATCGTTGACAAAATTCTGGACCTGCTCGAACGAGGGCGGCAAACCGATCAGGTCGTGATGCAGACGCGTCACCAAGGTGGCACGATCCGCTGGCGGCGAAAAGTCCAAACCGTTCTCCAGCAACCGCCGCTGCAGGACCTCGTCGATCGCATGGCTTCCGGCGGACACGTCGCCAGCGACCGATCGCCGCGGCGGTTGATAAGCCCAATGTTCCGACCCGTTGACCCCGGCGGTCGTGCGAGCCGCATACTCGGCATCCCATTGCGATTCCGGCGCAACGGCCCCAGCCTCGATCCAAATTTTGACCAGCGCGATTTTTTCGTCGGGCAACTTGCTGTCCGGAGGCATCTGCAAATCGGAGCCGTCGTACTGCAACGCGCGATACAACCAGCTTTCCTCCGGCTTGCCCGGCACCACCGCCGGACCATGGCTGCCGCCGGCACGCAGGGCCGCGCCCGAATCGACCATCAACAAGCCGTTCGACTCTCCCGACTCGTGCGAATGGCATTCGTAACAAGTCGCGGCCAACAGTGGCTGAATGTGCTGTTGGTAGAACTCGACCGAGCCCGGTGCCACGGCCGCCGGGGGGGCGGTCTCCGCCACCGTTTCGTTCGCGCGAGCCACTCCGATACCGAAGACCGATATCCAAGCGAGCAGGAGCATCGCCGACGGGTAGTCGAGACTCGATTTCAAACGTGGGATTCCCGTATTCATGATGCAGACTGGTCAGGCCAAGCTCAAAAACGACGGATGACCGATTGGGCATCCGGCCGTCGAGACGTAGGTGGGTAGGTAGCTGGCGGCGAGGGGGTGGGACCGTATGCGTCGGGTCGGGGACGGGCGGTGGCCCCCTGCCGATGAAGCATGCTGTTTTCAGACCCTGTTATACTCAGTTGAAGTATACACTCCGAACGACAATATGACGACCCTTTTGCCCCCTCCGGCCCACCGGAAGCCGCCATGCGATCCGCCCGTTCCGTATTCGTCACCTGGTGGTTTTCACTCACCCCGCGGCTGACGCTCGCCGTGGCTTGGGGTGTCCTGTCGGGCGCTGGGCTCGCCACCGCGGACGATGGCCTTGGCCAACCACCGGTCACCGGTCCGCAACCCACGGACGCTTCGGTCAGCGATCCGCTGGTCAGTGATTTTACGACCTTGATCGCGCCCTTCTTGGAACGCCATTGCTTTGATTGTCACGGGGCGGAGTTGCGAGAAGCGAAGCTCGATCTACGCGGCTACATGACCCCCGAATCGATGGAGGTTTACCACCAAACCTGGGAAGAAGTGCTGCATCGGATTGAGGCGGGCGAGATGCCTCCGCGGGATGCGGAACAACCTGCGAAGGACGAACGCGACCGGGCCACGCAGGCGATCCGCCAGGTCCGGATTGCGATCGCACTCCGCAAGGCAGGTGACCCCGGGCCGATTGTGACCCGGCGGCTGAGTCACGCGGAATACAACTACACCCTTCGCGACCTAACCGGTCAGGATCTACAGCCCACCAAGGATTTTCCGATCGATCCGGCCAACGAGGCCGGGTTCGATAACACCGGCGAATCGCTGACGATGTCTCCGTCGCTGCTCGAAAAATACCTTTCCGCGGCTCGGTTCGTCGCCGAACACTTGGTGCTCAAACCCCATGGTTTCGCTTTCGCCCCGCACCCGGTGGTCACCGAGACGGATCGCGACAAGTACTGTGTCCGGCGGATCGTTGATTTTTACCAGAGGCAACCGACCGATTTGGCGGACTATTTCCTAGCAGCGTGGCGGTTCCGCTGCCTGGACGAAGGGCTCCAGAACGAGGCGACGTTGCAGACGATCGCGACGCAGGCCCGCATTAGCCCCCGCTACCTAGCGGAAGTCTGTCAGCTGCTGCGGGAACCGGCCCCCGGCGCGGGGCCGCTGGCATTGATTCATCGATTATGGCGTGAGCTGCCCTCCGATCCGTCGCAAGCCGAGCTGGCCCGGTCGGGGTGTGACGCGATCGGCGAACGGATCGCGACTCTCCGTGGTCGAATGGAACCGAGTTTTTCGAACCTGGAACTCAAGGGCGGCCATTTGGGTTCGCAGCAATTCGTGCTCTGGAAAAATGACCAATACGCCGCGCACCGTCGCCGGTTCGTGCCCGAAACGATCGCTGCGATCGCCCCTGGCAGTGCGGAGGCTGCCCAGTTTCCCGAACTGCTTGCCCCCGAAGATCCCGGGGGAAAATCCGAGTTTGACCAGTCCCTGACGCGTTTCTGCGACCTGTTCCCCGATCCCTTCTACGTCTCCGAGCGGGGGCGTGATTACGTCGGCAAGAAGCGGGAGGAGCAGGAAAAGGGGCGTCTGCTGAGCGCCGGGTTCCACAGCATGATGGGGTATTATCGCGACGACGCGCCGCTGTACGACCTGATCCTGGACGACGCCGGACGGGGTGAGATCGATCAGCTCTGGCAGGAACTCGATTTCATCACTTCCGCTCCGACACGGCAATACAGCGGATTCGTCTGGTTCGAGCGGACGGATTCCGCGTACCTCCGCGATGAGGTGTTTGACTTCGCCCGTGCCGAAGATAAATCGGTGACGTCGGAAGCCATGATCCGCCGGCTCAGCGAGCAGTATCGCGCGAAGGCCGTCCGCAACGGAGGAAGCGATCAGGTCCTCGCCGCGATCGACACCTATTTTGACCAGATGAATCGCCACATCCGCTGGGTCGAACAGGCCCGACTTGCTGCCGAGCCGAGCCACTTGGAGGCGTTGGTCGAGTTTGCCGCTCGTGCCTATCGTCGGCCCTTGGGCGAAGACGAAATGGGAGAGTTGCTCGGTTTCTACCGCGCGCTCCGCGATTCCGATGGGCTCAGTCACGAAGAAGCGATGCAGGATTCGGTCGTTTCGATCCTGATCTCGCCGTGGTTCTCCTACCGAGTCGACCTAGCCCCCACCACGGACCAGCGGCGGCCGCTAACCGACATCGAGCTGGCGAGTCGCCTGAGCTACTTTTTGTGGTCCAGCATGCCGGACGATGAACTGCTGCGGGTCGCCCAGTCGGGTCAGCTCCGGGAGCCGAACATCTTGATCGCACAGGCCCAGCGGATGCTCGCTTCGCCTCGGTCGGAGGCCCTGGCGTTCGAATTCGCGGGCAATTGGCTCGATTTCCGTCGCTTTGAACAACACAACAGTGTCGATCGAAATCGTTTCCCCCAGTTCACCGATTCGCTCCGCCAGGCGATGTTCCAGGAACCGATTCGCTTTTTCGTCGATCTCGTCCGTCGCGACGGTTCGGTGTTGGAGTTTCTCGATGCCCGGCACACGTTCGTCAACGCGGAGTTAGCCGCCCATTACGGGATCGCGGACGTCGACTACAGCTCCGGGCCGTGGCAGCGGGTCGATGCGGCCAACTTTCACCGCGGTGGCCTGCTGCCGATGGCTGTTTTCCAGACCGCGAATGCTCCCGGGCTACGGACCAGCCCGGTCAAGCGGGGTTATTGGGTCGCCCGGCGATTGCTCGGTGAGCGAATCCCTGCCCCGCCCCCCGATGTCCCCGAACTCCCCGCCGACGAACAGGATTTCGGCGAACGTACCCTGGCCGAAACCCTTGCCAAGCATCGCGAGCATTCGAGCTGCGCGGGGTGCCATGACCGATTCGATTCCCTCGGCTTGGCTTTGGAAAACTTCGACCCGATCGGTCAATGGCGCATCGCGGACTTGAGCGGGCACGCCGTCGATAGCCGCGCCGAGTTTCCCGGAGGGCATGTGGGCGATGGGGTCGAAGGGTTGCGACAGTACCTGACGGAGCACCGGCGTCAACACTTTGTTGATCATCTCAGCCGCAAGCTGCTATCCTACGCGTTGGGTCGAAATTTGATCCTGTCCGACGAACCGCTGGTCGAATCGCTTCAGGCAGACTTGGTCCGAGACGGTTTTCGTTTCAATTCCCTGGTCAATTCGATCATCACCAGCCCGCAATTTCTCGAGAAACGGGGACGACAGCAACCATGAATTTCGACCGCTCCCGAACCGCCGGCAATCCCGCGGCTGGCTTTCACACGAAACGTGCGG
>DITY01000264.1 GCA_002422955.1 Planctomycetaceae bacterium UBA6172 | reverse complement strand
GCCATCGGTTCGAAGTTGGACGAGTTCAAGAAGCTGAAGGCGAAGTGCAAGCCGCTCATGATTGATTGCGCGTGACAGCGGCGGCTGGCGCCTTGCGGCTCATTCTTCTTCGTCGTCGCAGCCGAGGGCGGAGGGATCGGGCTTGCGTTTGATCATCGTGATCTCGTTGCCGCAGCGGTTGTGTCGCACCTCGTCCATGAAGGACTGGATCAGCAACAGACCGCGACCGCCCGCTTTCTCCAGATTCTCCGGGTCGGTCGGATCCGGGATCTGCGAAATGTCAAAGCCATGCCCTTCGTCGCGGACGACGAAGGTGGCCCGTTCCGGGGTGGCGGTCAGCGAAATGAAGACATGCCGGTCGCGATAGGGCGGCGTTACTTTTCGCCGCTCGACCATTTCGAAGAAGGCCTGACCGTCGTCAATTTGGCGAAGCTCGGACGAGACGTCGAGGTTGCCGTGGAAGATCGAATTGAGGATCGCCTCGTCGAGCGCCATCGCGATCTGCATCCACTGCATCTCGTCGCAAAAATTCAGCTCGGCCAGCAACTGCTCCATCCGCCCGATCAGAGCCGGGACCAGGCACTCGGAATTGCCGATTCGGAAGTGGATTTCGGAATGGGTGATGAGCGACGACGGATCGGGAGCGGCGCGGTCGTCGGTGCGAGTCAACTCCAGCACCTGACGGACGGTATCGCAGAGCACTTCGTCGAGTTCACGTTTGGGAACGTACGTCGACGCGCCTCGCCGCAGGGCCTCGCCGCCTAGGTCATCATCGCCAGCGGCCGTCGTCAGGATCACCGGCATTGTCGGATGGCGGCTTTTGAGCTCGGTGACCAAGTCGAGCCCATTCATGGTTGGCATCTGCACGTCGCTGACGACCAGATCCGGAATGGCATGGCTGATCGCGTCGAGGGCCTCGTTGCCATTGGAACAGGTACAGACCTCGTACCCTTGGGCCAGCAGCAGCAAGCGGATGTGGGCACGATGGGACGGGCTATCGTCAACCACCAACACCTTACAGGGAGCAGACATCATGTTCCTTCCAGACGAGAGCCGCACGAGCCCAATCCGCCAATCCGGATCGGGCTCCGCCGTTACTTTCCATTATTGCCACCGATAGACCCGAAGGCGATCCAGAGCCCGGACGATGATCGCCAAGGGCGCCCGCCCATCGGCAGCGGCCTGGTCAAAGGATTGGATCGCCAAATGGGCCCACGAATCCTCGGCTACTTTTTCCTCGGACAGTACCCGAAATGCCGCGGGGTCGGCGGCGATCAATCGCAATTGACCGTCCTGGTCCAGGGCCAGAATCGCCGCTTCGGGCTGAGCCCCATCCTGGCCACCCGCGTCGGCGGCGGGCTGAACCGAACCGGCGATCATGCTCCAGTACTTGCCGAACGGCTGAGTCGTCCACTTTTCCGTCCCGTCGCGGGCGTCGATGCAGACGAAACGCTGGTTCTTCAAGTGCATGTAGACGTGATCGCCGATGACGACCGGTGTCGACATGTAAGCCTGCGATTTGTTGTCCCACCGCTGACGTACCGCGGCGACCGATCCGCCCGCGGAGTCGACTTGGAACAGCCGTGACCGACCGCTGTGGGCCGAGGAAAACACCCCTTGGCCCGCGAGGACCGGGGTCAAAATGTTCATCCCGCGAAACGACTCGATGTCTTCGCTCCACAGTTCGCGGCCGTCCTCCAAGTCCAAGCCCGCCAACTTGGCCCGCGTCGCCACCAGCAATTGCCGCTGCTGATCGACGGTGGCGATGATCGGGCTGGAAAACGCCCCGCCCGACATCATGCTGCCGTCGTCCTTGAGCGCCTGCCAAATCACGCTGCCGTCCGCCAAGGCCAGTTTGGTGACGCCGCCACCGGCCTGAATGTAGACCGCATCGCCGTCGATCAGCGGCGAGCTGACGCAGCCGAAGGCCTGCAAATTGGTGCCGTAGCGATTGGCAAAGTCGACCCGCCAACGCTCTCGGCCGGTAGCGGGATCGAGACAGACCACGACGTCTCGCATCCCGGCGACGACCAAGTGCTGGTCACTCAAGGCGGGGGTCGAGCGAATCCAATCGCCGTTGGCGGCCGCGAAAAATGGGACCGCCATCGCCCCTTCCCACTCGACCGACCAGACCTTCTCGCCATCGGCTAAGCGAAAGGCGGTGACGCGCTCGAATTGCTTGTCGACCGTTTCGGTGGTGAAAACCAATTTGCCATCGGTCACCGGGCCGCTGTAGCTCGGCCCCAAGGGGACTTCCCANNGGGGCAACCGCGTCCGCGGCCACCGGGGGCGCCGCGGCCGCATCTTGGCCGTTCGCGGCGAGTGCCCCGAGCCAAGCCATTCCCAAACTCAAGGCCAAAACCTTCAGGCAGAATCGAGCTCTCATCGCAATCCCGTGAGTAGAAAAGACTTTCGAAATCGTGGAACGTACTTCCGTCGAGAGTATAGGCGATCGACTACGCGCTAGTACCCCGCGGCGTCATTCGCGGCGACCTGAATGGGCTCGAGCCCGAGTTGTTCGCGGCAGGGATCGAGAATCTCACGCGTACGGCTGGCCCCCACCCGGGTCACCCCGACCGCCCGGACGGCCAGCAGCGCTTCGAGGTCGCGGACGCCGCCAGCGGCCTTCACCTGGACATGCGGCGGGGAATACTGCCGCATCAGGGTCAGATCCGGCAGCGTCGCGCCGCCGGTACCGTAACCGGTCGACGTCTTAACCCAATCGGCCCGCAGCTCGCCGCAGATTTCACACAGCCGCTTTTTGTGATCGTCCTGCAGGTAGCCGTTCTCGAAGATCACCTTGACCTTGCGTCCCGCTTGGTGAGCGACGTCGATCACCCCGCGAATGTCGTCACGCACATAAGCCCACTTGCCACCCAGCACTTGGGAGATGTTGACAACCATATCCAACTCTTGGCAGCCGTCCGCCACCGCTCGCTTCGCTTCGGCGATCTTGATCTCCGACGTATGTCCGCCGTGAGGAAACCCGATCGTGGTGCTGGGCTGGACGCTACTGCCCGCTAACCGCTCGGCGCAGCGGGCCAGGTAATAAGGCAGGATGCAGACGCTGGCGACGTCATAAGCCAAGGCGAGCGTGAGGCCGGCTTCGAGATCATCCGGCGTCAGGGTCGGATTGAGCAACGAATGATCGATCATCTTGGCGATGTCGAGATACTGATAGGGTGCTGACATGGACCTTGAAATCTTATAGTAAGGTTTTGGGGCCGACTTGTGATGGGGGCTGGTTGTGACGAATGCTTTAGAGCCGCGGGATATAATGTCTCAGGAAATCGTGGGACTGACGCATGGCCAGTTTGCGAGATTCGAGCGTCCCTTCGTAGATCCGATCTTCGATTTCGACACAGACGGGTCCGCGGTATCCGGCGTCGCCCAGGACCGAGAAAAACCGCCCCCAATCGACTTCGCCCAGCCCCGGAAGCTTCGGCGTATGATACAAGTTCGGGTACGCCAAGGTACCGACCTGATCCAGGCGATGCCGATCGACGCGGACGTCCTTGGCGTGGATGTGGAACAACCGGTCGGCGAAATCGCGGAGCGGCGCCAGGTAATCCATCTGCTGAAACACCATGTGCGACGGATCGTAATTGAGCCCGAAATGGTCACTGGGGATGCCGGCGAACATCTGTTGCCAGATCGCGGGGCTGTGCGCTAAGTTTTTGCCACCCGGCCATTCGTCGGCGGTGAACAACATCGGGCAATTTTCGATCCCGATCTTGACCTTCTGGCGTTCGGCCTCACGGATCAACGGTTCCCAGGTCGCCAGGAATTGAGGCCAATTCTGTTCGACCGATTTCAGCGGGTCGCGGCCGATGAAGCTGTTCACGCGGCCGATGCCGAGCTCCGCCGACGCCCGGATGACCTTGCGGAGATGTTCGACGGCGCTGCGTGCTTCGTCCGCGTCCGCCGACAGCGGGTTGGGGTAATAACCCAGACCGCTGATCGCGACGCCATAGCGGTCGGTCAATGTGCGGATCTCGTCGGCCCGGGCCGGGGTGAAGTGGTCGACGTCGATATGGGTGATCCCGGCATAACGCCGCGTCGCCTTCCCCACCGGCCAGCACATGATCTCGACGCAGTCGTACCCGATCTCCGCGGCGATCCGCAGGACCGACTCCAACGGTTCGTCCGGAAGGATCGCGCTGACAAAGCCGAGCTGCATCATGAGGATGTTCCCAACGGTCGCGGGTGGCAGGGTGCGAAATCAACCACGGAGTGAGAGTCGGAAGGCAACCGCAAAGCGTGCCCGCCGGCCGAGCCGACATCGTCGCGGGATCGAGGCGGTCGTACAAGTGCCCGTGGCCAAAGCTGGCGCGACGCCGATCCTGGCCGCCGCGGCGCCACGTTTCAGTTCTGACAGCCACCGGAGTGTGAGCTATAGTGATTGACGTTGGATGCGCTTCTCCCCCCCGCTCCGCTCCCGAATCACCGACTCGACCGCCGTCGGGTTTCCGCCGTCGGACCTGATGACGATGAACCGATTCCTCCCGTGTGGTCGCCGGCCCAGCGGCTTACTGACCAGCCGATCATGTGGCCGTCAGTCTGGAGCCGGGCTAGAAATCCCGACGACCGCCGGCGGTTTGCCTGAGGCGGGCTCGCGATGACGGCGTCCCGGTTGATCAGCTCACCCGCCAACCCGGCCTACAAGGTCTGGCTGAAGCTCGCCACTCAACCGCGGCAGGTGCGGCTGCAGGGCAAGACGTTGGCCGAAGGGGCGCATCTGGCCGCCGCTTGGTTGCAGGCCGACCGGCCGATCGAGGCGGTGTTGGTCAGCGCGGCGATAGGCGGCGGTGAACGGGATTCGCTGGTGGCCCAACTGGCCCGCAAGGCGACTGTTTATGAGCTGTCGCCGGGGCTCTATAACGGGCTGGGGCTGGTGGAAAATGGCATCGGCCTGGCGTTGGTCGTCGCGGTGCCGGCGACCAGCGACCGTCCGCTGCATGGCGACGCGCTCTATCTCGACGGGGTACAGGACCCTGGCAATGCCGGCGCGTTGTTGCGAGTGGCGGCCGCTGCCGGTGTCCGGCATGTCCTGGCCTCCCCCAGTTCAGCCGCGCTCTGGACGCACAAGGTGTTGCGTGCGGCGCAGGGTGCGCATCTGCTGCTCGACCTGCGTGAAGGCATCCCGGTCGAGGCGCTGCCGCTGGCGGGGATCGAGTGGATCGGAACCTCGCTGACGGCCGACCAAACGCTGTGGCAGGCAGCTTTGGCGCCGCGGCCGCTGGGCTGGGTGGTGGGGGCCGAGGGCAGCGGCGCGTCCGCGGCAGCGCTCGCCGCCTGCAGCCGCCTGATCCGCATTCCGATGGCGCCCGGTGTCGAATCGCTGAACGTCGCCACGGCGGCGGCCGTCTGCCTGTTCGAACGGCAGCGGCGACTCGGGGAGGCTCCTTAGGATCGGCATATCAACAAGTGATGCCATCTTGGACTTTGCGTTTCAACAAAGGTTGGTTAAGGGACGAAAAATTGCGTCAGTAAATGACCGGCCGCTCCTAATGCACTAGCTCCCCTCGCCCCCAAACTTGTTTNNNNCGGTCTTGCGGTTGCCGATTTGCTCGCCAGCCTGTTTCCCTTGTGATAGGAAGCAGATCGCTTTGTCCGTTGCCGCTGCCAAAGGCATCAGGGACACAACTCAGCCGCGGCGCTCGGGCGATTGCGGTCGACATGGTTGACAGATGGTGCGCCGCTAAGCCGGCGATCCATCTAAGAATCGGAAGACNNAACACGTGGCGTCATCTTGGACGTTGCGTTTCAACGAGGGTGGATTTAACGGACTAAAAATCGCGCCAGTTAATGATCGACCGCTCCTTAACCCAACCGCGGTCGATCGCACGAACGCCCCGCGATTGTGACAGCGTCCTGCGCGTCGGTTACACTGCACGAATCGCGTCGCGTCGTCCTGCCCGCTTTCCCGTTCGTGCCGCAATCACGGTTCTGCCCGCCGCCATGCTGGTAGCCCCGATACTGCCCGGCACGCTTGCCCCCTGCCCGGCAAGATTAACCCCTGCCCGGTAAAATTGCCCCCTGCCGGGTTCCCGCCGTCGGATCCGTTGACGATGAACAGCCTCCTAAGAAATGCCTGTTTGGTAATCGGCTGTCTGCACGCCGCGGTCGGGCTGGCGGATACACCTGCCAGCGAGGGCAACGCCGCCGGCGCGACACCGCGACCGATCTCGTTCGCGCGCGATATCCAGCCGCTGCTCGCCGAACGCTGCCTGCTCTGTCACGGCCCCGACGAATCCGAAGCGGGGCTGCGTCTGGATCAAGCCGAGCACGCGACCAAGCAGCTCGATTCCGGCCAAGTCGCGATCCGAGCGGGCGACCCCGAGCAAAGCGAATTGCTGCGGCGGGTGACGACCGACGACCCCAACGAACGGATGCCGCCGGAGGGCGAACCGCTGACGCCCGGACAGATCGAGTTGCTGCGGGATTGGATCAGCGGCGGTGCGGCGTACGAGCGTCACTGGGCGTTCCGACCGGTCAGTCTGCCCGTGCTACCCGAGGTCAGCCGCCCCGATTGGTGTGTCGACGGGATCGATCGCTTCGTCCTCGCCCGACTGGACGCCGCGAACATCCAGCCGTCGCCCCCCAAAGAACGCGAGGCGCTGATCCGCCGGTTGTACGCCGATCTGATCGGCTTGCCGCCGGAAATCGAGGTCGTCGAGCAATTCTTGGCCGATGAATCTCCCCAAGCTTACGAACGGGTCGTCGATCAACTGTTGCGGTCGGAGCATTTTGGCGAACGCTGGGGGCGGCATTGGCTCGACATGGCTCGCTACGCCGATTCGGACGGCTACGAGAAGGACAACCCACGCCCCAACGCCTGGCGTTACCGCGATTGGGTGATCGACGCGATCAACCGGGATCTGCCGCTCGACCAATTCGCGATCGAACAACTCGCCGGCGATCTGCTCGACGAGCCCACGCCGATGCAGCGTTTGGCGACCGCGTTCCATCGACAAACGCTGACCAACACCGAGGGGGGCGTCGACCAGGAGGAGTTTCGCGTCGAAGCGACGTTCGACCGAACCGAGACGACCGCCGCCGTCTGGATGGCGTTGACGATGAACTGCGCCCGGTGCCATTCCCACAAGTACGACGCGATCTCGCATCGCGATTACTACCAACTTTTCGCGGTCTTCAACAACGTCGGTGAGTCCGATTTCGAGGTGCCTCGCAGCGACGAAGAACTGCAGCGGTTCGAAGTCGCCCAAGCCCAGCATGCCGCCGAGTTGGCGGATCTGGAATCGCGATACAGAAATCGCATCGACGAACTGCGGCCTCAGATCGACCGCTGGGAACAGGATCAGGCGGCGCGGATCGCGGCGGCGACCGAACCGCTGACGGAGCATGCGGCCATCCCGTTGCAGGCGACGGCGACCAGCGCCGCGACGCTGAGCATCGCCGAGGACGGCGCGGTGCTCGCTTCCGGTGAATCGGCTGACGCGGATCGCTACAGCCTGTTGCTCGCCCCGCCGCCAGGCCCGCTGACCGGAATTCGTTTGACGGCGCTGACCGACGAGTCGCTCGCCAAGCAGGGCCCGGGTCGGGCCGAGAATGGCAACTTCGTGATCACCCAGCTCTCCGCCCGGCTCGAGCCGGAGCGCCCCAGCGACGCGGCGGGTGCGGCCGAGTCGACGCCCGTAGCGGACGCCCCCGCTGTCGAGCGGGCGATCGAGTTCGTTTCCGCCGAAGCCGACTTTTCTCAGGCCAAGTTCGCCCCCGCGAATGTGCTGAACCCTGACCCGAAAACGGGTTGGGCGATCTCGCCACAGATGGGCAAGCCGCACACGCTGAGCTGCTTTACCAGCGAGCCGATCGTAATCCCGCCAGGCTATCGGTTGCGGGTGATGATCGATCAGCAGTACGGCGGCGGTCACACGCTGGGGCGGTTCCGACTGCTAACGCTGACCGGCCATGACCCGTTCCGTTCTCTGCCGGAGGCGGTGGCCGCGGCGCTTCGTGTCGCGCCGACGGAGCGATCGACCGAGCAGGCTCGCCAGATCGCTGATCATGTCGCGGCTCAAGATTCCGCCGCGGCCGAGCTGGCCAAGCAACTGCAGGCGTTGAAGGCCAAAGCGCCACCCTCACCGCTGATCCGCGCGGCCGTGATCCAAGCGGCACCCCGCTCGACGCGCCGGTTCGAACGGGGCGACTTCCTGCAACCGGCCGAGGAGATCGTTTCCAGCGCGCCCGAGGTGATTCAGCAAGTTCATCCGTTGGTCCCGCGGGTCGCTGGCCAGACGCCCGATCGGCTCGACCTGGCGCGTTGGCTCGTCGAGCCGAATCATCCGCTGACCGCGCGGGTGATGGTCAATCAACTTTGGCAGCGCCTCTTCGGCCAGGGCCTGGTCCCGACGCTCAGCGATTTCGGTGTCCGTGGCGAACCGCCGACGCATCCCGAATTGCTCGATTGGCTGGCCTGGCGACTGCCGCGCGAATTGGGATGGAGCCGCAAGGGGCTGATCAAGGAGATCGTGATGAGCGCCACCTATCGCCAAGCCTCGCGGCACCGCCCCGAGCTGAGTGACCTCGACCCGACCAATCGTTTGCTCGCGCGGCAAAACCGGGTCCGCGTCGAAGCGGAGATCGTGCGGGACTTGGTATTGGCGACGAGCGGCCTGCTGGACCGGACGGTCGGTGGCCCGAGCGTCTTTCCGCCGCTGCCCCCGGGGGTCGCGGAACTCAGCTACGCCAACAATTTCAAATGGACGCTCAGCGGTGGCGGCGACAGGTATCGGCGGGGGATGTACACGTTCTTCAAACGCACCGCGCCGCATCCGACGCTGATCACCTTCGATTGTCCCGATTCCAACACCTCACAGCTCAGCCGCGAGATCAGCAACACGCCGCTGCAAGCGCTGACGCTGCTCAACAACGTCGTCTTCACCGAAGCCGCCGTCGCCTTGGCCGCGCGGGTGCTCCGCGAGGCCAAGGAGGATGACGCCGCGCGGCGAGAATTTGCCTTTCGGCTCTGCTTGACGCGACCGCCGGACGAGGAAGAGCACAACCGCTTCGCCACGTTGCTGGCGTCGGCCAGGAGCCATTACCAGAACGATCCCGAGGCGGCGAAACGACTGGTCGCGACGGGAGCGACCGACACGGCTCGCGACGATCCGCCGCTCGATGCGGCGGAGCTTGCCGCCTGGGCGACGACGCTTCGCATCCTGATCAACCTCGACGAATTCATTGTCCGAGAATGACCCCATGAAGATCGATACTGCCCGTTCGGCCGCGGTTACCCGATCGGCCCGTCGCGAGTTCCTCAACACGTCCGCCAGCGGCCTTGGCTTGGCGGCGCTCGGTTCGATGTTGGCCGGCGATGGCTTGCTGCCCGCGGCAGAGGCACCAGCCAGCGGCCAGTCGCCCGGCTTGAATCTCGCCAACCCGCTGGCCCCCAAGCCGCCCCACTTCGATGCCAAGGCGAAGGCCTGCATTTTCATCTTCATGGCCGGTGCGCCGTCGCAGATCGACCTGTTCGACCCCAAGCCGCTGCTCAACAGTCGGCATGGCGAACCGCTCCCCGATTCGATGCTGGAAAAGGTCCGCTTCGCCTTCATCAAGAAAGAGAACGCGCTGTTGCAGGGGTCGCCCTACAAGTTCAAAAAGCATGGCGAATGTGGGATGGAATTCAGCGAACTGCTGCCGAACCTGGGCGGCGTCGCCGACGATTTGATGATGATCCGGTCGCTGCATACCGAGCAATTCAACCACCACCCCGGTCAACTGATGATGCAGTGCGGCCGCGCGACCTTCGGCCTGCCGACGATGGGCTCGTGGCTGAACTATGGACTGGGCAGCGAGTCGCAAGACTTACCCGGCTACGTGGTGCTGACCAGCGGTCGAGGGTCGTCTGGCGGTACGACCCTGTGGCAATCCGGCTTCCTGCCTTCGACCTACGCCGGCGTGCTGTTTCGCAACGAAGGGGAGCCGGTCTTGAATCTGTCGAACCCCGATGGCCTGCCCCCGGAGCTGCAACGCCAGGGCCTCGACACGCTGCGTGATTTGAACGCCAAGCGGTATGCCGAGGTGCATGATCCCGAGATCGCGGCTCGCATCGCCTCCTACGAGTTGGCCTTTCGGATGCAAACCGCCGCGCCGGAATTGATCGACCTGGCGAACGAATCGCAAGCGACGCGGGACGCCTACGGGCTCGATCGCCCCGAACCCGAGGGGCTCGGGGGTCGCGGCAAGCAGGGCGATACTTACAAGAGCTTCGCGCGAAATTGTCTGTTGGCTCGGCGGATGGTCGAACGCGGCGTGCGATTCATCAACATCATCTATGCCTCGTGGGATCATCACAGCAATATTCCGACCGAATTGCCCTACAACGCCGGCTGCGTCGATCAACCGATCGCGGCGCTGATCAATGACCTGAAGCAACGTGGCCTGCTCGATTCGACCCTCGTGGTCTGGGGCAGCGAGTTCGGCCGCACGCCGCTGGGAGAAAACCGCGGCGGAAAACGCGAAGTCGGCACGGGCCGCGATCACCACCCGTTCGCCTTCACGATGTTGATGGCGGGCGGCGGCATGAAGCGGGGGCTAACCTACGGGGCGACGGACGAGATCGGTTGGCACGTGGCCGACAAGCCGGTCCACATCAACGACCTGCACGCGACCATGCTGCACCAGTTCGGGCTCGATCACCTCAAGCTCACCCGCCGCTTCCAAGGCCGCGATTTCCGGCTGACCGACGTCGGCGGCCAAGTCATCACCGACTGGATA
>DITY01000118.1:11728-11925 GCA_002422955.1 Planctomycetaceae bacterium UBA6172 | reverse complement strand
CCGCGCGGGCCTTCTTTGCTGCGACGTGAGCCTGGGCTGAGCTCGGCTCAGATGCGGTAAGATCGCGCGATAGTTGCCACGGCACCCCCCAAGCTCTCGCCGCCTGCACACGCGACACCTTGCTGTGGTACGCCCCAGCGGCGTTCATGTCGATGGCCCGCGCCCGCAAAGTTTTGAATTGTTGTGCGGCGACACGA
>DITY01000118.1:954-11675 GCA_002422955.1 Planctomycetaceae bacterium UBA6172 | reverse complement strand
CGGCGCGCTTCCCTGGGCTGGCATGGGACACCTCGCTGGGGCTTGCGAGACACAGGCTTCGTCGCCCTGCCTGCGGTTGGGATATGAAATTTGAATGGCTGGCACCTTTCGGATTTGTTTCGGATTTTTTTTGCTTGGTAGAGGCCGATCAACACCGCGTAACGAGCGATGGGCTCGGGACTATCGTGTGGCCCCAAATAGAAGTCCCGGTTGCCGATCCGAACGACCGATTGACCGGAAATGTGGAAGGTCCGTGACGGGGCCTTAGAACCTGGTCTAGCCATTGGTGACGTCTCCCGCGAATGACTCGACTGAGGGTTTCTCAGTACAGAACCAGGTTTCGAACGGGACCTCACACCAAAATGGTGGTAACGCTAAAACGCGTTCCGGCCGGTAAATTACGGCGAGAACTGCTCAATACGCCCGGCGGGATTCGAACCCACAACCTTCGGCTTCGGAGGCCGACGCGCTATCCAATTGTGCCACGGGCGCTTGACGCTGCTTTGTTGGTCGAAGGTTAACTCAAGCCTGGCGGCACGGATAGGGCTAACGGTTCGGATTTACCCCGCCGGGTCGCTCGGTCGGTGGGGTTGGGGGAGCCGGGGTGGCCTTGCAAAAACGACTCCGGGCAGCGACACTGAGACCTCTTCGGCGGTCGGTTTCGACTGCCGAAAACCTGAAATCGGGCGTGACCGACGGCAGAGTGTGTCTGCCGTTACGTAAGGGATCATGTCAGAATGGGCCGTCTCGTCGATCGCTGTCCCCCAGCGGTTTCGCAAGCGGTCGCGGTCGAGTTTCGCCGTGCGGGCGGATTCGGTCTCCAGCAACCTGTTAAGGAATTGAGAGTATGGGTCGTTACACAGGGCCGAAGGCCCGGGTGAACCGTCGTTTCGGTGCGATGTTGTTCGAGAATGCCGGAGCCACGCGGGCCTCGGACCGCCGCAGCACCCCCCCGGGGATGCACACCAAGGGAGCTCGCCGCCCGAGCAACTACGGTGCCGCCTTGGCCGAAAAGCAGAAAGTAAAACACTATTACGGCTTGGGCGAGCGACAGCTGCGTAATTACTTCGACCTGGTCAAGCATCGCACCGGTAACACCGGACAGAACCTGCTGTTGGCTTGCGAGCAGCGGTTGGACAATGTCGTGCGTCGCGCCGGGTTCACCAAAACTCGCCCGCAGGCCCGTCAAGGGATCGCTCACGGCCACTTCCGGGTCAACGGCGTCAAGGTCGACAAGCCCGGTTACCTGCTCCGCCCCGGCGATGTGGTCGAAGTCGCCAACCGCGAGAACGTCCGCAATCTGTATCGCGGCGTGATCGCCAACCAGCCGCCCGACGCCTTGGATTGGGTGGCGATGGACAGCGAAAACCTGAGGGTTTCGGTGTTGGGCTTGCCCGGCCCGAGCGACATCAGTTTGCCGGTTGACGCGAATAGCGTCGTCGAATTCCTCAGCCGATAGGTCGACTTAGATGCATTGTCCGGTTGTCGTTTTGGGCGGAGGCCCCGGCGGATACGCGGCTGCTTTTTTGGCGGCCGACGAGGGGATGGAGGTGACGATTGTTGAAGTCGAAAATCGGCTCGGCGGCACCTGCTTGCTCCGCGGTTGTATCCCCAGCAAGGCTTTGTTGCACGTCGCCAAAGTGATTGGCGAAGTCGACGAGCTGAGCCACGAATGGGGAGTCGAGTATGCCGACAAGCCTAAAATCGACGTCGACAAGTTGCGTGCCCGAAAAAACCAGGTGATCCAAAACCTCTCGGGCGGCTTGGCGAATCTCGCCAAGCGCCGTGGGGTCAAGGTGATCCGGGCGCGAGGCTCGTTCCTCAGCAGCACGTCGCTGAAGCTCGATCCGGTCGATGACGCCGAAGGTTCGGGAATCCCCGAAGGCGGCGTGCTGAATTTTGATTACTGCATCATCGCCACCGGCAGTGTCCCTGCGATGCCACCCGCCTTCGACATCGGCTCGGATCGGGTGATGGATAGCACGGGTGCCTTGGCGATGAAGGACATCCCCGGCAAATTGCTGGTTATCGGCGGAGGCTACATCGGGCTGGAACTCGGTTCCGTCTACGCCCGCTTGGGTAGCCAAGTTTCCGTCGTCGAATTGCTAGACGGCTTGCTGCCGGGGGCGGACCGCGACTTGGTCAAACCGCTGGCGAAGCAAATCGACATCTTGTGCGGCGGCCGCGTTTATCTGAATACGAAAGTCGGTTCGCTGGCCGAGGTCAACGACCAGGTTGAAGTCACCTTCGAAGGACCCGGGCAGTTCGGTCACGAGCGGTTCGACCGCGTCTTGGTTTCGGTCGGTCGCCGTCCGGTTACCCGTGGGCTCGGCTTGGAAAACACGCAGGTCGTCGTCAACGAGCGGGGCTTTGTCGTCTGCGATCACCAGCAGCGGACCGCGGACCCCCACATCCTGGCGATCGGCGATGTCGCTGGCGATCCGATGTTGGCGCACAAGGCGACTCATGAAGGACGCGTGGCGGCCGAAGTGATCGCTGGCAAATCGTCGGTCTTCGACAAGGTGGCGATCCCCGCGGTCGTCTTCACCGACCCCGAAATCGCATGGGCCGGTTTGACCGAAGAAGAGGCCGCGCGGGAAGGCCGTAAGGTCGACGTCGCCGTCTATCCTTGGGCGGCCAGCGGTCGGGCGCAAGCACTCGGCCGGACGGACGGTTTGACCAAGTGGTTGGTCGACCCCGAAACGCAGCGGGTGGTGGGTTGCGGGATCGTCGGCACGGGTGCTGGCGAACTGATCGCCGAAGCGGTGTTGGCGATCGAGATGGGCTGCGAGGTCCATGACATCACCGCATCGGTCCACGCGCACCCGACGCTCGGCGAAACGCTGATGAACGCCGGCGAAGTCCACTTCGGGACCGCGACGGAAATCTACAAGCCCAAGAAACGCCCGACGGCGTGATCGGCAGACGCGACTGTTGGGGCTGATGAGTTGGGTCGCGTCTCGGCAGGCTCAGACCGGCGCTCTGAAGATCACCAAGAGTGCAGGGGAGGTGAGCCGTGTTGCGAGTGGTCTGGGATAGCAAATTTTTAGGGTAGCGGAACTCGCCAAGAGTTTCGGCCGCAACCATCTGTCGACCATGACGACCGCAACCGCCTGGGCGCCGCGGCTGAGCTGTGTCCCTGATCTCTTCGGCGGCGGCGACGGATAAAGCGAGCCGCGTCATTTCACACTGGGAAACAGGCCGGCCAGCAAATCGACAACCGCAAGACCGTCTACCTGCGAAAAAAGCGGGGCGGAATCGGTGAGAATGGATGCCTCAAGCCGCGGCGCGCGGGTCGCCCCCTCACCCCCGACCCCTACTCCCCCAAACAAGTTTGGGGGCGAGGGGAGCTAGTGCCGTGAGAACTAAGGGCTCGTCCGGAAATAAGTTACCGCATTTAAACTCAGATTGGCTGCAAAATACGTGTCACTGCATTATTGGATGCGGAAAGTAAATTGTGGACGACGCCTAAGTAAGGTTGCTTGAAAGAATCGCAACTCGATGCGGGAGCGAGGAATTTGCAGCGGCCGATCATTTACTGGCACGATTTTTCGTCCACTAACCAGCTCTTGTTGAAACGCAACGTCCAAGATGACGCCACTTGTTGATATTCCGATCCTTAGGCGAGGATGTCTTGCACGATCTTCCCTTCTTGGCCTTCGACCAGACCATCCAGCCCGTTGGGGCGTTGGAAGGTGACTCGGTTGGGAGCGAGGCCGAATAGGTGCAGCAGCGTCGCGTGGTAGTCGTAGTGATTGACGACGTTCTCGACCGCTTGATGCCCGAATTCGTCCGTCGCACCATAGACCAAGCCGTGCTTGATGCCACCGCCGGCCAGCCACATGCTGAAGCCGTGCGTGTTGTGGTCGCGGCCGATGTTCTTTTCGTTTTGAATGACGGGCAGCCGTCCCATCTCACCGCCCCAGTGGACGAGCGTCGAATCGAGCATCCCGCGATCCTTCAGATCCTTGACCAGGGCCGCGGCGGGCTGATCGGTCCTCTTGCAGACGTTGGGCAAGCCTTTCTCGATCCCGCCGTGGTGATCCCAAGTCTGATTGCCGGTGTGGATCTGGACGAAGCGGACGCCACGTTCGACGAGCCGCCGGGCGATCAGGCAGCGAGACCCATATTCCTTGGTTTCCGGCTGGTCCAAGCCGTAGAGCCGATGCGTCGCTTCGCTTTCCTGCGACAGGTCGAGCGCGTCCTTCGCCGCCACCTGCATCTTCGCGGCGAGCTCGTAGCTGTGGACGCGGGCGGCCAGGTCGGTCTCGCCCGGGCGTTGCTCGAGGTATTCGCGATTGATCTTGCCGAGGTAGTCGAGCATCCGAGCTTGCGGCGCGCCGGCCAGTTCGGGCGGCGGGTCGAGATTCAGGATCCGCGGTTCTTGGGGACGGATCACGGTCCCTTGGTAGAGCGACGGGAGCCAACCGGAACGCCAGTTGTCGACACCCAAGACCGGCACGCCGAGCGGATCGGTGAGCACCACGAACGCGGGCAACTCTTGGCTTTCGGAACCTAACGCGTAGGTGACCCACGAGCCGAGCGCGGGGCGTCCGCCGGTGATCCGGCCGGTGTTGATCGCGTTGATCGATTGGCCGTGATTGTTCACGCCGGTCCGCATCGAGCGGATCAGGCAGATGTCGTCGGCGACGGTGCCCAAATGCGGCAGCAATTCGCTCAGTTCCATCCCGCATTGGCCATGCGGCGAAAACTTCCAGGGACTGGCGAACAACTTGGACGACGCTTCGGCGGCGTTGTCGTACTTAATCTCGCCCGGAAAGCTTTCCAGATGCCGCTTCTGCAGTTCCGGTTTGGGGTCAAACAAGTCGTGATGGCTCGGCCCGCCCTGCATGAACATCGAGATCATCGCCTTGGCCTTGGGCTCGTGATTGGCAGCCTTGGGCAGCAGGTCATAGACGATCGGTTCGGTGGCCGGCTTGGGCGGCGCGGCGTGCAACCCGTCCTGCTTCAGCAACCAAGCCAAAGCCAGGCCGGACAGTCCGAACGATTGCTGTTGCAGGAAGTGTCGTCGTGAATGGAGCATGGGATCAATCGATGTACAGGAAGCGGTTGGAACTGACCAAAGCCTGGCAGAGCGTCGCCAGGGCGGCGAGTCGTGGGGCGGTGCTGTCGGTGGCGGCGGGCGAGGCCGGCGCATCCCCTTCACCCGTGGCCGGTGGGGCGAGCGCGGCAACGAAGTGATCGGTCTGGGCGCCGAGCATCGCCACCCCCGCGGCGGTTTCTTCGGCCGTCGGTTCGCGGCCGAGCGTCAGCCACCAGGCCCGCTGGAACTGGGCCACCGGGTCGTCGCCGACTTCGCGGACCAGCCGCTGGGCCATGACTTTGGACCGCTCGACGACGAACGGGCTGTTCATCATCAGCAGCGACTGCGGCGCGACGGTCGAAGTGCTGCGTTGTTCGCAGTTGGGGGCCAGACTCGGCATGTCGAACGGCTCCAACACGCCCAGCGGCATCGAGCGGCGGACTTGCACGTAGAGGCTGCGGCGGAATTCGTCTTCACCGAGCGAAGCCTGCTTGCCGGAAGGTCGGCCGGCGGAGTCGCGATTATCCGCGGCGACGATGATCTGACCGATCTCATCGGGCGCGACCGGGACTGGCGGGCCGAACATCTTGCCCGACAGCTCGCCCGCGATCGCCAGCAGCGCGTCGCGAACCCCTTCCGCCTCCAGCCGCCGCACCGGCATCCGCGCTAGCAACCGGTTGTCCGGGTCGATCGCATCGAGCGCCGCGGTCCGCGCGGAGGATTGCCGATAGGCGCGGGAGTTCAACATCAATCGCTGGAGGTGTTTGAGCGACCAGCCGCTGCTGACGAATTCGTCAGCCAACCAATCGAGCAGCTCGGGGTGCAGTGGGGGTTGGCCTTGCGTGCCGAAATCGCTGACCGAAGGGACCAGCCCTTGACCGAAGTTCAGCATCCAGAAACGGTTGACCAGCACGCGAGCGACGAGCGGATGGTTGCCGTCGGTCAGGTGCCGGGCGTAGGCGATGCGGCGTCCCGTCGTCGGCAACTCCGGATCATCGCTCGGGATGGCCGCGTCGCCGCGATCGATCACCGACAGTTCGCCGGGAGCGACCGCCTCGCGCGGCTGGTTGATATCGCCGCGAGAAAAGAGCTTGGTCTCGGGGATCTGGCCGGGCACTTCGGTGAGGCAGTGGATCCAGTCGTCCGCGGGACGCAGCGCGTTGACCTCGGCTTGCTTGGCATCCCATTTCTTGTTGAAGCCGTTGAGCCGATCTTTCAGATAGAGGTAGACGGTGCCGCGGTTGACGTTCAGGAACGGGTATTCCTTGATCAACGTCTTGTGTTCGTCGGTGCGATCTTTGTCAGCGGTCTCACGGGCTTCGCGGGCCTTGGCTTGAACCTCCTCGGGAAGCTTCGCGAGTTCCTGCTCGAAGGTGTCCTTGACGATCTGATCGAGTTCCGCGTTCCGTTCGTCGGCGACCTGCTTGATCAACAGGTCGACTTCATCGCCACGGGCGCGGGTTTCGTCGGACCACTGCGACACCAACCGCTGGGGTGCGGAACGCCAATTCTTCCAGTCGTACGCCGGCTCAAAAACCGCGCGGATGCGGTGGTAATCGGCGTGTGAAATCGGGTCATAACGGTGGGCATGGCATTGGGCGCAGCCGACGGATAGCCCGAGCAACGAGGTCGAGACGATCTTGATCGTTTCGGCCATCACGTCGTTGCGGGCGAGGTTCTGATCCGACGCCGAATCGGTCGTGCCATCGGGACCCATCCGCAGGAAGCCGGTCGCGATCAGCTTTTCGGCCTGCTCGGGCGAAAGGTTTTTGAAGGGCTGGGGGACCAGCTCGTCACCGGCCAACTGCTCGACGATGAACTCGTTCCAGGGCTTGTCCCGGTTGAAGGAATTCACGACGTAATCGCGATACTTCCACGCCCATTTCCGTTCGGGGTCGGTCGCGGAGTAGCCGTCGCTGTCGGCATAGCCGGCGATATCGAGCCAGTGGCGGCCCCAGCGTTCGCCGTACGCGGCCGTATCGAGCAAGCGATCGACCAACCGCTCGTAGGCGTCGGGCCGCTGGTCGGCGATGAACTCGGCGATCGCTTCGGGGCTGGGTGGCAATCCGGTCAGGCCGAAGGTGACGCGGCGGATCAGCGTCGCGCGATCGGCTTGCGGCGAGAAGCCCGGCACCCCTTGGCGTTGCAGCTCGCGCCACAGGAACGCATCGATCGGCGTGATCACTTCGGCTTCGGCCGGCACGACCGGCACGGCGGGGCGTTGGACATCGCGGAAAGCCCAGTGGTCGCGGTCCTGTTGCGAGAAGATGTCGCCGGCGACGAGCGATTCGGGTTCGTCGCCCGAAGTCTTGGCCCCTTGGTTGATCCAGAGCTCGATCTTCCGCAGCTCCACCGCCGACATCTTCGCCTCGCCCGGAGGCATCTCTCCGCTGGCGATCCGCTGATAGACCAAGCTGCTGGCCGAGTCGCTGGGCAGCACCGCCGGACCCGACTCGCCACCGCGATGGAGGAACCGTCCCAGACGCAGGTCGAGCCCAGCTTCGGGGTCCGCTTCCTCGCCGTGGCAATGCCAGCAATGGGCTTTGAGCAGCGGTCGGATATCGCGTTCGAAGACCAGCAAGTCCGCGGCGGGAAGTTCCGGTTGGGGGACGGGGGCGTCTGGATTGGCGGCAGCCGGCGCGGGGACGGGCTCTGCAGGTTCGGGAGCCGCCTCGGGCTCAGGTGTAGGCTCAGGTGTGGGTGCAGGCTCGACAGCCGCGGTAGCTGGTTCCGCAGGAGCCGAGGCCGCGGGAGCTGGTTCGACCGCCGCTGGCTCAACGGTTATTTGAGCTGGCAGTTCAGCGGCTGGCGGCTCGTCGGCGCGACTCACACTGGCGCCGGAGAGCAGCGTGACGACGCAAACCGCGAGGGTCTTACGTGCGAGATGATGCGTGGGAGCCGTCATGGCGGAGCAACCCAGACAGATCGCCCTTGAGAATCGATCGAAAACGATCGCGAGCCGAATCATTGGCGGGACCATGCAGTGGGTGGGGAAGGCGGGACCGACTCCAGGCCGGCGAGATCACTTGTCGTGACCCATGCAATAGTGTCGACGATCGGCGGGCTCGGATCAACCGAATTTTCCCAGGAAAATCGGGGCTGACGCGAGACACCGGGGTCAGTCACCGCGGCGGCGCGCCAAGGGCAGCGTATCTTCCGATAGGTGCCCCGACCGGGCGAATCATCCGGTTCGGCCCCGCTGCTAGACATCGCCTAGCCATCAGCCTTGCTGCTAGACATCGGCCGCGGGCTAGCGGCCGCGGGTGATCTGCAATTGCCCGTCGGCCCACTGGGCTTTGACACCGACCTGCTGCGCGACCAGGTCGACCAGCTCGCGGATCGTCTTGTCTTGGATATTCAGCATCACGAGCGATTGGCAGGCGGCGCGGGCGTCGTCGGCAATCACCAGCTGATGGACGGCGGTGTTGGCCAGCTGCTCGAACACCCTGGCCGCGGAGATCCCTTGCAGCGTCATCGAGAAGCGGACGCGATCGACCGTCCCCTTGGCGTTCACCGGGGTCGAAGCGTGGGTCAGGTGAGCGCGGACGGCAGCGACCTGCGCCGCGGCCGAGCCGACGACTTCGATCCGCCCGCTGGATGGCGACTGCTTGACCTTCGCCTCCGGATCGGCCGCCAGTACCTCACGCCGCAGCGCCGCCGCGTGAGGGCCGCTGGGGTACTGCAAAACAAACGATTCCGGCGCGGCCAGCGGAATCAGCGGCGGGGGCTGGTCGTTGGCCGCTGCTCGGGACTCCAGGTTCGCGGGCATCTGGCCGAACTGGACGGCGACCAACAGCGTTGCCAGTGGTTGCGAAACGCCTTGCCAGCGGACAGCCGGCCACAGGTCGTGCGGCAACAGCTCGGTATTTTCCGCCTGCGGGTTAGCCCGGTCCGATCGCGGGTTAGCCCGGTCCGATCGCGGGTTAGCGAGGTGTTCGTCGGTCAGTGGCTTCGCCCCGGCCGCGATCCGCAGCGCTTCGGAGGGCGTCGTGGCCTCGGGCCAAGCGACGATCTTAGGCGGCGCGTCGGCCAAGTAAGCGTCGGGTTGGCTGAGCATCACGGCGACGACCGACGCGACCCAGTCGGGGCGTCCGACCAACACGAGGTTGCCGATGGCGGCCGAGTCGTGCCCGGCGGCCGCGGCGGCCTGCGAGATCGTGCCGAACAGCGTGCGGGGCGCCGGCGGCAGCGAGACGGATTGGTCCGGATCGATGTGTCGATCGAGCCACAGGTTGAAGCCACCGACCTCGGACATCTGGGTCAACAGCTCGCGCAGCGGCCGCCCTTCGACCAAGGTCTGGAACGGGGCGGCCAGGCGATTGGCGAGTTCGGGGGCGACGGGACCGGCGACTGCGCCGGTTCGCGGCGCCGCGTCGCGTGCGGCTCGGCCGGGATTGGGCCTGGCCGCGGGACGCTGGGCGAGCGTCGTGGGACACTCCAACGACAGGCCGAACGCCGCGGCGGCGAAGCAGGCCACGGTCGCGCTGGCGATTTGGCGGGTGCGGGAATGTGAAATGTTCGCCATCGTACCGTCGAGTTGCTTGCCGCTAAGGATTGCTTAAGTAGGATAGAAATATCGGTTGGGCAGCCCTGAAGAACGTACCTAGAACCTCATTTCCATCGACTTGCCTTCGACTTTGGCAGGTCTACGATGAGGAACGGAAAGGCTGCGTTGCAGTCAGATCCTCCGATCCGACGATGCCACGCGCTCTCAATCCCTACCTGACGGAACCCCATCGTGAGTGACTCGCAGCCACACCGCACCCGTCTGATCGCGGCTCACGATGGCTTTTTGGAAACGCGCAGTGCGGTGCGGTTCGCGGCGAGCTTACGTCGATTTTACTCGCTAGGGACGCTGTCCGCGATTCTTTTGCGCGGAGACTTGGCCAATCGACGGGCGGCGGCGATCGCGTTGGGGATCGTCGGCGATACCGACTCGCTCGACCCGTTGGGCATGGCGCTGTCGGATCGTGACAACTGCGTGCGGTTGGCGGCCGACGAATCGTTTCGCCGGCTGCTGATCCGAGCGGCGGAACCGAAGCACCGCCAGCGATTGCTGCAGGTGATGCGTTTGAACGAACTGTCGGAGCATGCCGCCGCCTTGGCGCCGGCGCTGATCCTAGCCGATCAAGCCCCCGACTATGCCGAGGTTTATCACCAGTTGGCCATTTGTTGGTACGGGCTCGACCAGCATGATGCGGCGACCGAGGCCTATCACAACTGCGTCGTCCGCTGCCGCTATCATTATCCCGCCTGGCTCGGCATGGCGCGGTGCCGGATGGTCGTCGGCGATCTGAACTCGGCCCTCCGGTCGCTCCGCCGCGCGGTGGAGATATCCCCCGATCTGGAAGCGGCGCGGGTCGAGATCCGGGCGCTGGAACGCAAGGCAGAGCAAGACTCGCCCGATTGAGCCGCGTCGGACTCGCGAAATCGCGATCGTCCCACAGTCAGGAATACCCCGAGCACGGAGTCAGCCGGCGGCTGAGGTCATGAACGACGCGAGCGAATGGTTGGTGGGCGGCGTGGCGATCGCCCTGGCGCTGTGGATCGGAATCAGCACGCTGCGGCAATCGCCGGGCTTCTATCGCCTCCGACGGGTGAGCGAGTTGCGGACCCGCTTCGGCAGCCGCGGCGCGGCCACGATCTTGTTAGGCATCGCGGCGCTGCTGTTGGGCAC
>DITY01000118.1:0-870 GCA_002422955.1 Planctomycetaceae bacterium UBA6172 | reverse complement strand
CTAGCCGATCGTTTGCCACGACCGCGTCGCGGCGCTAGTCAACACGGCGTCGCAAACCTTTTGCGTCTCCAACGCGTCACGGAAGTTGGGTCGCGCCGGTTCGCCCGTTTCCAGCGACTTCAGGAAGTCGGCGACCTGGTGGATGAAGCTGTGCTCATAGCCGATCTGCAGGCCGGGCACCCACCAATTCTTCATGTAAGGCTGCTCGCCATCGCTGACGTGGATACTCCGCCAGCCGCGGACGATCGAGTCGTCGGCGTAGCTGAAGTATTGCAGGCGATGCAGGTCGTGCAGGTCCCAGCGGATCGACGCATGTTCGCCGTTGATCTCCAGCGTGTAGAGCGCCTTGTGGCCACGGGCATAACGGGTCGACTCGAACAGCCCGAGCGAACCGTTGTCGAAGTGGCAGAAGAACGAGCAGGCGTCGTCGATCTTCACCGGCTCCTTCTTGCCCGTTTCGGCATGCAGGCGTTCCTTAACGAACGTCTCGGTCATGGCGGATACATCGGTGATGCCGCCGTTGAGCCAGATCGCGGTGTCGATGCAGTGGGCGAGCAGGTCACCGGTCACGCCGCTGCCGGCCGCTTCGGCATCCAACCGCCAGGTTGCCGCGCCGCCTTGGGGGACGTCGGCGTTGATGGTCCAGTCCTGCAGGAAGTTGGCTCGGTAATGGAAGATCTTGCCGAGGCGGCCTTCGTCGATCAACTGCTTGGCGAGCGTCACGGCCGGGACGCGGCGGTAGTTGTACCAGACCATGTTGGCGACGCCGGCCCGCTCGACCGCTGCGCACATCTCTTCGCCTTCGGCCGTGTCCATCGCCAGCGGCTTTTCGCACAGGATCATCTTGCCCGCCTTGGCGGCTTCGATGGC